>JAGFCB010000226.1 GCA_022394775.1 Candidatus Poribacteria bacterium | reverse complement strand
CTTTTTTTTTACTTTTATTTGACTTTTATTTGACTTTTTAGTATACTCTATATAGCCATTTCCAAAGTGGTTAGGAGAATTAACATTCTAAAATCATTATTTGAATAGAAGTTAACTTTATCACTTTAACGCGGTGTGAAATACGCGTTTAAATACCTCGCGCGCCCGCGCAAAAACGGTGTTTAACCCTTGATTTCACCCGCCAAAAAATGGTATAATATTGAGATAGTTGCGTATCTCAAGTGTGGTTTGTAATGGTCGCAACCCATGCAGACAAAAACACACAAATTAATCCTGTGTAATCGGGTAAAAGTCTGTGAGTGTGTCCGAGGGCTTCGGTCCTCGGAACATTCCACTCTAAAATCTGATAACAGGAGAGACTTTTACAGTATAAATTACATAGGAGAAACTCTCCGATGAATTCCTATTTAAATAAAAATACCGAATATCCGGGTTCTCCTTTTGTCTTTAAGGAGGACTTACATGTCCCTATATACAAAACTCTCGGTATATCGCAACGCTAAGGACACCACTGGCGCTACTTACTCTTTTGATGCAGTTGCCAAACGTATCCGAGACGGCAAGCACGGACTCGCGGAAAAAACCCGCATCTGCAATGCCCTTGCAGAAAACGATCCCGATGCCTACAAGAAATATAAAGAGCGAGAACTACCCGCGGTCATCTTTGCTGGCACATTCCCAAAAGGCAAACGCCGTGCGGAACACCTTCAGACACACTCGGGGCATGTCGTCCTTGACATTGACGACCCACCCCCTAACGATATTCCGCTTTTACTCTCTAAATTCGCGCAACACCCACACGTGAAACTTGCCTTTATCTCGCCATCGGGTGCGAGTTTCAAAGTGGTGTGCGTCGTTGATCCAGTCCCCGCCAACGCCGCAGAACACAAAGCCACCTGGCAGGCGTGCGTAGACGTTTTCCAACCCCTCGCCGAGGAATACGGCTTTAAGATTGACCCCAGCGGAAAAGATGTCAACCGCCTGTGTTTCTTGGCACACGATCCCCAAGCGATTCTGCATCCCGAAGCAATACCAATTCAATGGGACCGTGACGCATACCTCGAGGAACAGGCGGAAAGAGAAAGACAGTTTGAGAACGCCGCAAATACACCCTATACAGGCGATATAGATATAACAGCTCTCGACTCCATTGATCCTAATGATCTTGATTACAATAAATGGTTGTCGGTGATAACCGCTTGTAAAAGCGCGGGGTTGACATGGCAGCAGGCGGACGCTTGGTCTCGACGCGGCGATCGGTACCAACCCGGAGAAGTTCAACAGCGATGGAACGGCTTGCACGATGTTTCGTGGGGCGCGGTTGTCAACCTCGCGAAAGAAAACGGATACCAACTCCCGCAGCGACAGAAAACTTCACGGCGATCGGTGAAACTCACGAAAAATGTTGTATCGGTTCTGACCGAGACCATTCAACAGTGCCGTGATTTCCTCAAAACCGTTTTCGGCAATAACCGAATCAAGTTTTTCGGTTTACGTGCCGATACCGGCGTCGGTAAATCGCAAGCCATGATTGATTTTCTGATGCACGGGTTTTCGGGACTCCTGACAGTGCCAACAACCGAGTTAGCAAAAGAACTTGAGCAGAGATTGGATGCAGCAGAGGTCAACGGTGTCTTTCGCTATCGCGGTATCCTTTCAAATCCGGATGGCGTTTTCCCCGACGAGAACCCGTGTATCCATGCCGTTCGGTACGATGCGATTGCCTCACGCGGTTGGAACGCTTATCAATTGCTCTGTGAACAGTGCGAGGTGCGCGAGGTCTGCGAGGAAAGCGGCTATCGTTCACAGGCACGGCGCTCTAAAAATGCCCAAGTCACCGTGATGCCGTTTCCGTCGGTTTTTCTCAACCCCGCTTTCCGAACCCTCGCAAAAGAATTCTTGCCAACCTATTCCGATGACCTTATCCTGCACGACGAGTTCAACCCTTTCGATGCTTTTGTTCAGATCGATCTCCCGAAAAGTCGACTCATCCAATTGCGCGATGACTGGAAAGGGTTTGACCCGTCGGCTTTCGCAAAAGAGCTACTGCGGATTTTGGAAATTGAAGGCGATCTGTCATTGCTGCGTCCCCTGATAGCGGGGTTGACGGACAGCGAATATCATTCTATTTTGGAAGGCTTCACATCGGTGATGTTCGAGGGGCGGGGGTTGTCTCGTGAGGACGCGCACCGGTGTAATGCTTTCCGAGCGAAAATCCATAACACTGAGCAGATCCTAACTTTACCGAAATTAGAGACCGAAGAATGGAATCTCTTGGTACAACTTCAACTCTTCTTCGAGCGATACCCGCGTGATGCCGATATGCCGATGCGGTATGAAAACGAAACCTTAACTTTCATGTTGCCGCCACTACCGATGAAAACACGGGCCCGGATGGGCTTTACATCCGCCACACTCAACGAGACGTTTTTTCGGCGTGCCATGGATAACCGGAATCGTAAACACGGCGATGTCACCTTCCACGATAGCGGTTACACCCTGTGGCATCCCGACGCGAAAGTTTACCAGCTCCGCACGAACCGAAATCCACGCGCAACCGTCTATGCAAACAATGGGGCGCAAGATAACGAAAACCTGTTATCTGCTACTGGCGATTTTTACTGGAATCTTCTACAGGCGGATTTAAGGAACGAGAATCGAGGCTTGATAACCTACAAGGCACTGTTAGAGGAGAAGGCAACAGAATTGGAAGGTCTCCAGTGTGCAAACTTTGGCGGGCTTGTAGGCTTAGATACGCATTTCAAGGATGTCGATGTGCTGCACGTCCTCTTTAGTCCCGAATTGCCGCCCTCCGCAGTGGAATTCAAAGCGAAAACACTTTGGGGTGATGATACCGAACCCCTGAACTACGATCGCAGTGAGGATGGACAGTATATCGATCCACGCCTGCAGCAGTGCTATGAAGATGGTGTTGTCTCGGAATTGACGCAAGCCGTCGGTCGCGGTAGACTCGTGAGCCGTCCAGTTACGATCGTCGTCTGGTGCAGCCATTTTCTGCCAGGTATCACCGACAGAACACTGACACGCCTTTTTGACGAAACAGATTGGCAGAACGCAGACGGACTTCAGGACTTGGACAGGGTGATCGCAGAACGCGAAAACGCAGAGAAAAGCGGGGATGTGGTGGCTTTGGCAGAGGCGACAGGGGTTTCCGAAAGGACGGCATATCGCAACAC
Source organism: Candidatus Poribacteria bacterium (assembly GCA_022394775.1). Lineage (GTDB taxonomy): Bacteria > Poribacteria > WGA-4E > WGA-4E > WGA-3G > WGA-3G. The sequence continues at coordinate 11,587 of JAGFCB010000226.1, read as the reverse complement.
TGCGGAAGTCAAGAAACAGAGTAAGGCAGACCGAGACGCGGACATCTGCCAGCGGTTCACTGACGGGCAGAGCAAGAAAAAGATCGCAACAGAGATGAGCATATCGCGGGATACCGTAAAACGCGTATTGGAAAACACTTTATGTGTGAGTAGTGACGATTTCTGACAAGGCCTATATATGGACCCTTAAGGGCCTGGCAGAAATCGTCACTACTTGTAAATTTAGTAATCCACATCAAACGGAGAAAAAAAATGAGATACAAAACGAACGCCCTGCGGTGTCTCGGTATAGACCCCGGCATCGCCAATACGGGATACGCCGTTGTGGTGCGATCGGCGCGCGGGTATCAACTCGTGACTGACGGTTTGATAAAGACGCAACCATCAGAACCGACACCCGAGCGGTTGCTCACTATCTATAAAGTGCTTTGTGAGATCGTTGATTGCGAGTTGCCTGACATCCTCGCGATTGAAAGCTGTTACCACAACAAAAATATCAGCAGTTCCATGAAAACTGGGGGCGTTATCGGGGTGGTGCAGTTGATTGCGGCGCAATACGGATGCGAGGCTTCGGAGTTCACGCCGCAACAGGTCAAAGCGTCAAGCGGACTCGGTGGCACTGCTGACAAGAAAGCCGTTCAACGCATGATGTCTAAGATATTCCGAAAACGGACACTCAACCATCATATAGCTGACGCTGCGGCGTGTGCCATCGCAGGCTTACTACAATAAAGAGAAGACCCACCCACACTCCCAGCAGGGGCGCGCCGATAGTAAGGTGCTTGTCTCTCGTGTTAGGTTTTCTTGTGGTTTTACCGCGACAGGCGGGCAATACGTGCATTCCATTTCGCTACGGCGTTTTTCATTTCTCAATAATGCTTGGCAGAGTTTCAATAACAAAGTCCAAACACTGCCATCGCAGGAAGTGGAGAAAAACGCCTGAGCTCGCTACATTCCACGCACAAGACGCCAACGCCTTTCGCTACACGCTTTCTCGTGTCAAGTGCCCCGCAACACCCTACAACCGCATTTTTCTATATGACGCACGCACCTGCCCCTATCAGAGCCATTTTTACCCCCACGATTTTTTTGCTTGACAAAAAGTGAAACTTTTTATACAATCATGCGCGACGTAGATTTTTCGCAGTCTCAAGCACTTTTGCGATGCCTGCGTGGATCGCGTCAGGGCAGCGTCCTCTTTTCAGAGGTGCTACGCTGGTGTGGTTCATACACCGAGCGACGCGTAGCACTGCCATAACCGTAGTATGACAGCGCTGGTTTCAATCATAGCAGATTGCACATTTTCTGTGTTAGAATAGAGACCAGCCCCTCTTGGGACGGATTGCCTGACACCTTCCTTTTCTTTCTTGCATTTCGTCGGCAATACCCCCAAAACGTTGAATTCAACATTGATATCTCAAGGAGTATGACCATGTTTTGTCAAAAACGTATGAAATTATTTGCGTGTGTATCCCTCTTTCTTTTCTGCTTCGCTATAATTGGTGTTCCACGTATAGCAGAAGCCGGTGATAATTGTTCTGAGTGCGATAAGCTGACAAGAAAAGAAAAAATCAGTAATATCATAAAGAACGGTGCGGTGACACTGGGCGTAATCGTAACGATTGTTATTATGTGTATCGAGAGCTGCTCAAATAATAATGTGGAAGCAGGGAAAGAGTACGATTGTAGTGGATGCGATTCCACAAGCGAGGTTCACTCTATGAGTACTTGCGATGAAGATGGATGTAGCATAGAATATCAAAGCTGCCAAAGTCATGAATGTGATTCTGGTAGCTGTGATTCTGGTAGCTGTGATTCCACAAGTAGTTCCAACACACCTAACACACGGGACCTTTGGGACTACAATAGTGGTGGCTCCATTAATTTTGCTTTTAGTTAAGAACCACTGAGTGTTGATTGAAAAAGCAATCAACACTCGACCACACCCTTTTCGCTGAAAAGTAGAAGAGAAAGTTATGAGACCACACCCCATAGAGAATACTTATTTCAAATACCTCTGCACCGCCGCGCTCCTTTTGGGTATCCAGTTGCTCACCTTCTACATCCGTATCCAAGGCGTGGAACACATCCCCGAGGGACAGTTCACCGAAACCGATTCTTATCTCTATCACTGGCAGGCAAACATCATCGCCGAAAACGGAAAACTCCCCGCACGCGATATGGACCGTTGGCTGCCCCTCGGCAGAGATAACACGCAGCTGCTCTCGCTCTACCCTTATGTCCTCGCTTACACACACAAACTGCTCCCATGGCTGCCACTCTATGACATCCAACTTTACGCCCCCGCCATCTGTTTTACACTCGGACTCGGTGTCCTCTTTTTATTTTTATCGCGCTGCTACAGTCTTATCTTCGCTGCGATTGTCGGTCTTATTTTAGCAACACTGCCGGGCAGTATTGAACGCAGTGCTGCAGGCTTCGGCGATCGTGACGCATGGTGTTGGATGTTCGGGGTACTTGCTGTTACCAGCTACTTATGGAAAGAGGAGATGGCACCCGGATGGCGCAGATACCTCGCCACCGCACTCGCTGGATTTATCGTTTTCTTAGGTAGTTTGAGTTGGGAAGCTTTCGGGCTTTTCCTCCTTATCATCCTGTCCGTAGAACTCTACAAATTTTGTACCACGGACACCGAACAGCACCTCAAAGAGTACCTGCTCTATATACTCATGTTCGTGCCGTGGCTTTATCTCATTAGTCCTGCGTACCGAAGTGGGTACGGTTTCTCTACGCATCTGTTCGCGCTCACACTTGCCCCGCCACTCGTAGTTTTCGTACTACGGGGCTCGAGATACCTACTCCTAAAGCATATTTACCTGCTCCACACACACGGGCGGAAACTCGCAGGCGGGTTAACACTCCTCGGTATAGCGATAGGACTCGGCTATTTTTTCATACAAATCGATTCTCTGGTGACAACCACGTTCACCTTTCACGAAAACCGACTCATGAAAAGCGTCACAGAGCTCGCCGACCCAACTTTTCAATATTGGATTGGACGATACGGGCTTGTCTTGGCAACAGGCTCCGTCGGGTTGATAATAGGAAGTCTTGAACTCGGAAAGCCGAAAGTGATCTCATTGAGGACAGCACTCTTCCTCTTCTTTTTAACAACCTTCGGACGCGACCTTTTTAACGATTGGATAGGGATAAACAATTGCAATCTACTCTTTTTCGCATCAATCATACTCGCTGCTTTCGCTATCAGTATAATATGGTTCCAAAGAGATACACAAGAAAACACCCCCCAAAAAACGGTGATGCTCATAGCAATCGTTTGGTTTCTCTTATGGGGCAGCCTCTCCCGCGGTGCCCTGCGACATGACTTTTTTACCGGAGTACCGCTTGCCTTTGGAACAGCATGGTTCCTCTGCTACTATATTCCTCACCATATACAAGACCTCAAATCCCTGAAAATACTCAATACTAATATCCGAGAACGCTTCGCCGCTGTTTGTATCACAATAACCGTACTCGGTGCCCTGCTGTTCCTCCCAGGGGTCCTCGGGTATGCAAAGCGATCCATACATGCCGCCACTTACATGCGAAAACCGCGCCCCGGACGCGGAAGCATCGCAGAAACATTTCAGTGGATAAAAACTTCGCTCCCACCTAACACCGTGATAGCAGCACACTGGGGATATGGCGGGCAACTGAATGTTTTAGGCAATATAAACACCGTCATAGACCACGACCATTACATCCACCACTGGATACATCTCTATTACCGACACGTTTTCTGTGCACAATCCGAACGCGAGGCACTTGAATTTCTCAAAACGCACAAAGCTACGCACCTAATGCTTACCGAGTGGGGACTCACCACTTATGCAGATCAGTATTCTTACATCGGCAGCAATGAAAAAGATGATAGACACTTTCAACTCTATAAACTCGTGAGAGAAAACACACCTATTGGAACGGCATACCAAATGAAAATGCAAAAGACTGGCACACCGCTAACTTTCATTGACATCAACCGCTCGGATCCTGAAACGCTCATTATCACCGCTAACTTTCGTGATAAAACCACAATCAAGGTGCCTGTCAATATTTCAACTACTCAAACATCCGCCGATATCGGTAACGGTGGACTTATTTTATTTTTTGATCCCGAAAAACGACTGAACAATGCCTATTACGTCCCACCCATTGGCTGGGACAGCCTCGCTGTCAAAATTTTCCTGCGCCGAGAACATAGCACAGCCTTTGTGCCAATCTATCCTATCAACGGAGAGGCAACTGCCAAAGTCAAAATATGGGAAATCCACTACCCCTCTAATATCAATACCAATGATAAATACCTTGCAACAGAGCCGGAACAACACGCAACAGAAAACGAACATCTCAATGACCATAAACACTGAAAACATTTCGGAGGTGCACTATGTTAAAGTTTTTAAGTTCAAAGAGTCTAATAGCCTGTCTTGTTTTCTTTTTATTTTCTCTCGGGGGCAGTCTCTTTTATCATTATCACTCGACACACAGCTACAACGAACAACTCGCCAAGACAGATGCGTTTCTCCAACGTCTCAACGAACGCAACGCCACACGGCCAACACGTACAGTAGAAGCACAAATGCCCACCTCTATTGAAGGCACTACTCTCACTACCGATGCCATTGAAGAAACGTTTGAAGTGACCGACATGAAATCAGCGGAAGAGGACGTAGTAGACGTTGAGGATGTCCCGTCGTCCGACGAAACACTTCAATTTGAACCCGTTTCCGCAGAAGCCCCACTCTCGTCTTCTAACTTTATACCTCAAACCAAAGAAGAATTAACGAAAGAAGAATTAAAAACACTCGTAGAACAAAAACTTCGTGAGCAAGGAATCCCTGTCATGAGTTCATTTATGGAGAATGGCTTGGTATACCCACTCACCAGAGACACTATCTATGTTCAATGGGATGAGTATGTCGATCGCGGTCGCGTTTTCAGATATATTGCCCGATCTATAGCACTTTCTGATACATCCGAACGTCTTGGCGACATCCAAAGGAGCAAGGGAAGATATTTTACCGAAGATGACCTCCCATCCGACCTCACACTTATTCCTTTTGGAGAAGGTGGGATTGCCCCTTATACATTCCTTGGCTTAGAGCGGAATGTTTACCCAAACCCATAACGGACTCTCCGAAACGGAACACAGGGATATGTCGGAAACAATAACCTGTATCAGAAACACTGAGGAGTGAAAACATGTTTTTCCGAAAGTATTGGCTCCCGCTGACGGTGTTCATCGTCGCCCTCGTGGGTGTCGGGCTTTACTACTTACAGACACGCCCCCCGAAAGACCCTATTCTGATCGTCAAACCCGTAGAAGTTGAGAAACAACAACCGCAACCGACGGCGAAAGCAGCAGTTGGTGATACCTCACAAGGTGGACACTTCCACGCCGATGGCACTTGGCACGGTGAACCGCATGAGCCCCCCTCGCGTGTTGATACGTCCGAACCTGTGCAGGTTTCGGGTATTTCCGCACCGCAAAGGGAGTATAACGCAGGCGCGGGCAATCCGCATCCCTGGGAGCATGTTCCTGTCGATCTCTACGACTTTGAAGCGACGAAAGCCGCGATGATAGAGAACATCAACTTCTTCAAAGCGAACTGGGACCCGAAGGTGTATAACCGTGATGTGAGCATCGCTACCGCGATTATTGAAAATATTGACAATGCCGCGCGTGCGACACAACTCGGATTATTCACACCGGAGCAAGCGGCAGAAATTCATGCGTTGCATGCGCGTTATTATGAATTCAAAGGTGTTATACCCGGCCGCGTTCGACAGCTCGAAGATGAAGGGTATACACTTAAGAAAGCGATCGAAATTGCCGCTGAAGAAAGGTTACAGCGATGGGGGGTGAAGTAATGAGACGCAAACATTTGACTTTCAGCATCGTATTTCTCGTGCTTTGTAGTTTTATAGCGTTGGTTGCGGTCTCGCAACAGAAATCCCGTCTCCAACTTTACGCCGAAATGGAAGATGCGAAGGATAGACTTTACAATCCTGCGTATGGTGCGTATCCGATATACAAGTCTGCGTTTGATGAATTGGAGTCGGAGATCCAGTCGTTCATAAAGAATCATGGAGAGTTGCAGGGTACGAAGTTGTCTCCGAAGCTGGATCCTGGAAGCGCGTTGCTGGATGGTATTGACAAGAATCTGACGGCGAAGCGCTTGAGCGGTGCCCTGAAAACGCAGTTGCAAAATATCGGGACGAAGCAGGATTCGGTTGCGTACTTGTGGCTTGATGTCCAAGCGGCCTGGTATGCCTACTATGATGCTGTTGGTGCGTATAATTATGAGTTGAGTCCGAATGAGCAAATTGGTATTACGGAACCGGAGAAAGAGACCGAGACACCGTTGTTTTTCTGTAATCCACCCTTAGACGCGCCTGTTATCTTTGTATAGCGGGTGCGTTTTTTTTCAGACCCAACATCTGCGAAACGTTTTCTGAAACCCCGCCTCACTTCCTGTCGTTTGATTTGTCAAAACCGATCATTTGAAAGGAAATGAAAGATGTCAAAACTCACACTCACCGAAGCCGTCAAAGTTCTACCCGTCTCCGAGTCCACGCTCCGCAGAGACATGAAAAGCGGTAAGGTGTCGTTTGAAACCGACGCGAAAGGACGCAAGCAGATAGATGTGTCTGAATTAACACGCGTTTATGGGCAGCTGCAAGCATCAGACCCTTCCAATAACACCCACCAGAAAACGTCAATGAATGGAAATGAAACCGCGACGTTACCCTTCTTGGCGGAGAATGACGGGAAAGTTGTCACCTTACTCGAGGCGCAGGTGCAGGATTTGAAGGCACAGCTCGCATCTGCCGAGACAGAGAAGCAGCAGCTCTTGGAACTCGCAAACGGGTTGCAGAAACAGAACGCCGTTTTGATGCTCCCACCACCGAGAGAAAAAAGCGGATGGGTTGAGAGACTCAAAAGCGTCTTTCGAACTCAAGCGTCGCTCTAAAGACAGAAGACCCACCCGCACGCCTTGCCCTCTTATTGAATCCGACCTCTCATGCCTCAGCCTCGTCCAAATTCTTATACGCCTCCGGCACTTCATCTGTCAAATCATCATAGTATTTTTCGGCGGCGGTCTGCTCCGATTCAGTCTCATCTATAGTCTGATCGAAGTAACCAAGCCTCGCTGTCAAATCAATCGCGTCACGATCGAAAGTGCGTTGTATCGTAATCGTTGTCATCTCGCCGGCTTTGTTTTTTATCTTTTTTACCTCAACAGGGGCGTCATCAAAAAGATGTCTCGATAACTTCAGTTGCCAGTCATTCAGGATCCGCTGTCCATGCCGCGTGACGAGTTGTCTGGGGTCGACGCCGAGTACATCCGCCATCTTAAATAGGTTTTTATAAGTCGGTTTTTTTTGCCCTGAAAGCCAACATGAGACAATTTGAGACGACACCCCCATGCGCGCGGTGAACGTCTTTCTATATTTATATTTCTTTTTGATAAAATATCGGAACATAGTTGCATCGAAATCTTTACAAATATCGCCACGGCGTGCCATCATCGCCTCCGAACATAGTTGCATTTTTTCTAATTCTAACACAGATTTACGGACAATTCCACAGAAGACCCACCCCACCCCCCTTGTCTGCACAGCGATATTTCGGTGCGCTTGCTTTTCGTATCAAGGTTTCCGATGTTTTACCGCTTCGGCGTGGCAATACGTGCAGTTCCAAGCACTACAGGTTTTGTTTTTTCTCAAGACTGCTGTTTTCAGTGCCAGTTCCGAAGAGAAATCGCCGCACAGAAAACAGCAGGAAAAGGTAACAAAACCTTGAGCCCGTGCTTTCCACCGCACAATACGCCAACGCCACCGCTATATTCTTTCTCGTGTCAACATCCCCAGTCACGCGAACAACCGCGCGCTTTGTCATAAGGTTTCCGTGCAGTCAAGCCTACAATAGCGTTTTGGGTCTCACCGATGCCCCACTGAAAAAATAAATCCTTACGAGAATGCCCTGTAAGACGCTTTGATTTGATGCCGTAGTGGTAGAACCCACCCGATCGTATCAAAACCACAACAGTATAGCAAGAGCGCGATAAAGAGGGTCTGTGTGCAATGAAGGTGTTCTCTTGTAAATGATTTGCCCGTTCCGCAGTGGAATCACCGATATTTTCTGTCGCAACCGAATGCCACTGCTACACGTGCAAAAAGTTTCCAGTCAATCATCCAGACCGGCAGGCGTCAAGCGTTATCGGTGGTGTTTGCTTTCTTGTGAGGACAGATATTATTCTCGCTCCAAAAGAAAACAAAAACACCCGCAGGCGTGCCGAAAGCATTTTGTGTCAGCGTCCGCAAGTGGCGAAAGGATAGGGAAGAGTTCCCATAACGCCACTTGCTACTTTTCGGATGGTGTTGACAAGCGGGGACCCGTCCATACGGGTGAACAGAAAACGTTAAGAAAAACTGCAGTTTTTTCGGGGAGGGGTCTCTATCCGGACAGAAATCGGAGGCAGGCGGGGCAGGTCAATAAAACAACGAACGCAATGCACACCTATATCGATACCGTTTTTATACCAACTTTCACACGAAAATAACGCTAAATTTATGGCATAAAACGCGGCTTTTATCATCAAAAACAGCGCGTTTTTGTGCTTTTTTATCGGATTTTCACGCAAAAAAAGTAAAAAAAAGTGCATTTTTTTCAGGTTTTTAGGGAAAATTAGGCGTTTTTTAGTAAAAAGTTGTGTTTTTATTTGACAAACGCCTAAAAATGTGGTATAATATATATAATGAAAAACGGAGGGTTAACCGCCTAAAGTTCACCCCCCGCTTTCACGATTGAAGGTTCTTTTACAACAGCACGAGAGACAACAGCGAAAAAGCGGAACAGCCCCCCCCGTTTCTCGTGAGTTCATAAGGTAGCATTCCGAGCCAACGGACTACCAAAACCGACGATGTTAATTATAGCATACGTCACACGGAGAAATCAAATGCTTTTTGTTGACGATGCCCGCGATATTTTCTTCGCGGATCCCGCCGATACTTTCACACCTATAACGGAATTACCCACCCGTGAAGAATCCGACGCAATGCTTGCCAGCGATGCCGAGTATGCAGAATGGCAAGCACGGTTAGAAGCCGAAGCGAACGCGGAATTCGACGCGGAGATGGACAAGCGATATGCGGCGTATTGTGAGACCGAAGCCGCCAAAGTTGCAATGGACAGCGACAAGGCAGACAAGGAGGTTACACGATGCTAAAATCGACTTCTGCCGAGTACCGTTTCTCGCAATTCTGTGATGAAGTGGACACGCTACAATATCAGATTGAAAAGGTTATCGGAAACGATGACCTTTTTGATGCTGAAAACGCTATCCTTGACGGCACCGTTGACGATGCGAAAATCGGATATGAAACGGCACGGATACGAACCGAAAAGACTTTGGCAATATGGAAACTGCTGCAGGAATTTAACCCCGTACTCGTGCCACCGATGCCGAGAACGGAAAAGAAACCCGCAGACAACCGCATAATCAAGCGCGACGTCGCTTGTCGATACCTACGCATCTATGGCGGAGAAACCCAATGGGTTCAAACCAATGTTGATTGTGGATACCCTATCCTGATTGATCGCGACGGCGAACGGCGCGGTCAAGTTTCGATGTTTGATAAGTTCCGAGTTCCGATTGATACCGCGGCGTTCTCTGAAATGCCGTTTTAGTCGAAACCTAACACCCCGCGCGGACTTTTACGAGTTCGCGCACAACTTCATAGGAGATTTTACAATGGCACGATTGAAACGGGCACGTGAACGCGTAAAGGTCATCGCACCGCGGACACGTCATTATCCTGGCTTTCCGTATTTTCCAAAGCCTGATGGATGGAAACCGCCGCAGCAAATCCGACTTGAAATTTTGACAGCGAAATACCGCAAAAAATATGCTGAAGGTAAAGGCTGGTCAAATGCGGATTTAATCTATGTTTACCACCGGAACAACATGACGATCGAAGAAACCGCCGCTATCCTTGACGAAACCGCCGAGACCATACGGCAAGCACTTGACACAATACGGCAAAACGCCGACTAAAAAATAGGCAGGTTCTCAACGCCTGCCTATTCTCATAAGGTGTTAGATGAATTTCTACTTATCGCAATCGCGAGCCAAGCCAACGATGAATAAATCCGAGTTTCACAACTTGCGTTTGATGCGTCAGATACTTGCCAAGCACGGCGTAAAAGACGCGCACCGCTTGAGTTATGAAACTTGCCTCGAAAGGTTAATCCAAAATGTTCGACAACAATTCGGCATGGCGAGACGCGTTCGATGATATTTTCGGGTCTCTCGATATAAGAGAATGCACACCGCTTGCCATTCTCGACACGATCAAAACGATGCCACGCGCAAGTAACCGACTTGACGATATTGTGATCGCGGCGCGGTCCCGGAATATCGCCGCAAACGACGACGATGTTTTATCCTGCTTGCGAACCCTCTATCGAGACGGAAAAATCGGCTTTCGCGAAATCGCAGGCAGACAGTTTTTTATCACCCAGTAACCACCAACCAACCAACCGCGCGGGAATGCCAACCGCTCCGATTGAAACAAGGCGGGGCATTCCTACCAGCCTCGCCTAAACTGACAGGAGACTTTCCATCATGATGGAAAAAACTATCAGACAAATTCACGCTGCCGCAGTGATTTTCGCAAAACGCAACGGATGCTCGGCACAGGAAATCGCGGATATTCTCGATATGCCGGTTTCCATCATCTATCGCTTTCGGAAATCACACGATTGGGACGAAACACTTGACGCGTTAGACTATACAGGGGATCGCAACTTTACCAGACAAGTGACCCGTGACGCACAACGAGACGCACCCGAACTCGTCGAACAGGCGCGCGGACTTTACACCCAAGAACGACGCAACGGACGCAATCACAAGAAAGCCGTCACCGCTGTTTGCGAGGTCTTGAAAATCAAACGCAGACGCGTCAATGAATGGGCGGAAAAATATCACTGGGAGGACGCACTTTAGCACAAAGAAAGAGACCCACCCACACTCCCAGCAGGGGCGCGCCGATATTAAGGTGCTTGTTTCTCGGGGAAAGGTTTCTGTAGCTTTACCGCTCTGGCGTGGCAAGGCGTGCATTCCATTTCGCTACGGCGTTTTTCATTTCTCAATAATGCTTGGCAGAGTTTCAATAACAAAGTCCAAACACTGCCATCGCAGGAAGTGGAGAAAAACGCCTGAGCCCGCTACATTCCACGCACAATCCGCCACCGCCTTTCGCTTATCTTCTGCTCGTGCCACCACCCCAGTAACGCCAGCTTCGCATTTTTCAAGAGATGGCACACCCCTGCCCCTACCGACTCCTGACGCGTCAATGTCCCCAGCAATGAAACGCATCAACCCCAGAAAATAATGGTATGTTAAGTATAAAAACTGGCGTTTTATTGGCGTTTTATTTTACTTTTTTTTTACTTTTATTTGACTTTTATTTGACTTTTTAGTATACTCTATATAGCCATTTCCAAAGTGGTTAGGAGAATTAACATTCTAAAATCATTATTTGAATAGAAGTTAACTTT
>JAGFCB010000126.1 GCA_022394775.1 Candidatus Poribacteria bacterium | reverse complement strand
CCAATAAATTTTGATGATTACCTGACGATTGAAAATGCTGATCTCCGTTTCAGAGAAGCGACCGATGTTGCGGAGCGCGTCATCGGTGCAGGCGTAGCGATTCATCCGAACATGGATCATGCTGCAATCTTCTGTGACCCGCCACATCTCGTCGCAGACGGGTTGAAGCAGCTGGGTTATGTCAATGGATGGGATGCGCGATGTTATCCGTCTCCAGTTGACGGTTGCGACTATATCAATGTTTCAGCGCAATTGCCGGTAGAAAGTCCGGCACGCAGCGAAGGGTGGTTTGACTATGTCGCTGTTGTGCATCCTGTTGACAAGCCAGCATTACAACATATGCTCGGACAGGGATACGGTAACCCGTTTATCCATCACCTGACGTGGGGTCTTGTCGCCCCGGAACGCGCGACTCCGGATGATTTTGAATACGCTAACTGTGTTGTACCGTTTATGGTAGAGAAGCGTGAAGTCATCGGAGATGCTATCGGTGATGCTCCGGGGACTTTGATTATTGCGTTGCCAGAGCACGTTCTCGCCCATCCGAAATTTGAGGAATCTCTACCGACATGGCTTGGTGATCTCGATGAAGAAGATTATCAGGTCGAGTCGATGCAGGGCGGCGGTTTCTTGATCCAGTTCTTCGTGCTGACAGGTGGTAGGATTGAAGTCGCACTCCGCGTAGATACGACACAGACGTTTAACCCAAAAAGCGTCCATAAGATTTCGGAAGATGAGATTAGCGCGGTGCAGGGGGAATAGATGGGTTTGTCTTTCTTTATTGAGAATTCCGATGTTGATAGGGTATAATATCTATTGGCTATTAACCACTTGGCAATGCGTATTTTTAAAGTTAACGCCCGTCGAAAATGAGATTAGCGTTTTTTCGATATTTCGTTGAAAGGAGGTTGAGCTGATTTTGGAGAAATTCGCGGCAGGCGAAACAATTGAGCAACTGCTTGAGGCATATCAGCGCTTAACTGAGGAGGGTATCCGAGCAGCTTTTCGTTTTGCAGCGCAAACTCTTCGCGCTGATGTCATTTATCCTGTATCAGAACAAACGCCATGAATCTTATTGTAGACGAAAACGTCTACAAACTTGTTTTGGAAACCTGATATCGCGCCTGGAAAAAATAAAAAATTTGAATTAATAGGCAAATTATGTTATAATATACTAATCAGTGGGACGTTCATAATGAAATAAACCTTTTTAATCCAATCCAGCGAGGTTGAAAAAAGGATGCAAAATTACGATTTGAATCGGAGCCAAAATTTAGACTGTCCATCGGAATTTATTGGATGATGCCTTTCTCGTCACTTTAGACGGGAGAGGCTTTTTTATTATTAAAATATCTCACCGGAGAAAAACACTGGATCTAAACATGCCAATCACATCATTCACGGGGCGTGAAAAAGCACAAGTCATGGATGCCGAAGAGATTCGTCGTGCGTTGCTCAGGATCGCTCACGAAATTTTAGAGCAGAACCATAAACACATTGAAGAACTCGTACTTGTCGGGGTTAAAAGTAGAGGTGATTTTATTGCGCATCGCATCGCAGAAAACCTTGAACGTATCGAAGAAATAGAAGTCGATGTTGGTGCCATTGATGTCACGCTCTATCGAGACGATATTAATCTCCATGAAACACAAATCCAAGTCAGCAATACCGAACTCCCGTTCGACATTACGGGTAAGTGGGTCATCTTAGTAGATGAAGTGCTCTACACAGGACGGACGGTTCGCGCGGCGATGGATGCCCTCATGGATTTTGGGCGTCCAGCTGCAATTCAATTGGCAGCACTGATTGACAGAGGGCATCGTGAATTGCCGATTGCTGCCGATTACGTTGGCAAAAATGTCCCGACGTCTCGAAGAGAATTTGTTCGGGTGCGACTTGCTGAGGAAGCGCCTGGCGTAGATTCAGCGACCATTTATGAAAGGGAAGGTGAATGAGCGACGCGTGTATCATTAACGGACATATTATCGATCCGGCTAATAACATTGATGGAGTTGGAAACCTCTCTATTACCGATGGTAAGATCACCGAAGTCGGTGGTAAAGAAGCATTCTCCGATCTCCAAAATACCGATGTATATGATGCAGCGGGGTTAATCGTTGCCCCTGGGTTAATCGATATGCACGTCCACCTCCGTGAACCCGGATTTGTGCATAAGGAGACAATCGCGACTGGCACAGCAGCGGCAGCAGCGGGTGGATTTACATCTGTCGCCTGCATGGCAAACACGTCCCCAGTCATAGACTCGCCTGAGAAGATTGAACAGATTTACGACATCGCGCATAAGACTGCGAAGACGAATGTGTTCCCCTTCGGTAGTATCACGAAAGACCTCGGGGGTGAAGAGCTGACAGATATGCGTGGGATGCGTTCCGCGGGAGCGGTTGGTTTCAGTGATGACGGTGTTACCGTCATGAACGCATCACTCATGCGCGACGCACTTGCCTTAAGCGCAGAACTCGGTTTTCCGATCATGGTTCACTGCGAAGAACACAAACTCAATGCAGGTGCCGTCATGAATCTCGGAGAGACCTCCCGAAAGTTGGGGCTCATTGGAAGTCCGAACGCTGCAGAAGACATCATCGTTGCCCGCGATATTATGTTAGCAGAGATGACAGGCGGACACCTTCATGTCCTACACGTTAGCACAGCGGGTGCTGTTGAATTGATACGTCAAGCGAAAAAACGGGGTGTTCATGTAACCACTGAGGCATGTCCACACCACTGGATCCTCACGGATACAGAGGTAGAGAAGCAAGGCACAAATGCCAAGATGCATCCACCGCTACGGACACAGACCGATATTGATGCGATTATTGAAGGGTTGTGCGATGGAACGATTGACGCAATTGCGACCGACCACGCACCGCACACGCCTTCGGAAAAGGCACAAGGCATGGTTGACGCACCTAACGGGATTATTGGTTTAGAGACCTGTCTGCCACTTGTATTGACGTATCTTGTGCAACCGGGACACCTTACACTGACGGAAGCGATCACCAAGATGACCGCCATTCCATCAAATATACTCGGTATTGACCGAGGGACGCTCTCTGTTGGTGCTGTTGGAGATGTTACCGTCATTGATGTTGACACCAAAAATCAGGTTGACGTAACAAAATCTCGTTCAAAAAGCCGCAACACACCTTTCACTGGATGGGAGCTCAAAGGTTGGCAAACGATTACACTCCGAGAGGGAAAGAAAATATGAAAGCAATTCTGGCATTAGCGGACGGAACAGTTTTTGAGGGTGAACAGTTTGGTGCGACCGGCGAAACTGTTGGTGAAGTCGTCTTCAATACCAGTATGACGGGATACCAAGAAGTTTTGACGGATCCCTCCTACAAAGGGCAAATCGTTACGATGACATATCCCTTGATTGGTAATTACGGCTGCAATGAAGCAGACGTTGAATCCATCGGTCCGCAGGTGGAAGGGTTTGTTGTTCGTGAATATAGCGCGTACCATAGCAATTGGCGTTCAAAATGGAGTTTAGATACCTATCTATCCGAACACGATATCATCGGTATACAAGGAATTGATACCCGGGCACTTACGCGCCGGCTCCGGGTTCATGGCGTGATGAACGGATGTCTCTCTACAGAGGATATGGATCCCGAAAGCCTCATTGCGAAAGCCAAAGCGTGGCACGGCTTGGTTGGTTGGGATTTAGTCCAACGCGTGACATGCCCAAATCCGTATGCGTGGAAAAACCAGGGCGATAATAACTCTGATGCTAAATATCGCGTCATAGCACTCGACTTTGGTATCAAATATAATATCTTACGTCAACTCACCGAGCACGGCTGCGAGGTCCAAGTTGTGCCAGCAAAAACACCGGCTGAAGAGATTCTTGCAGCAGAGCCAGATGGTGTTTTTCTGTCAAACGGTCCGGGCGACCCGATGCCAGTGGGCTATGCGATTGATACGATTCAAGGCTTAATGGGCAAAAAACCGCTTTTCGGTATCTGTTTGGGGCACCAACTTCTGGGGCTTGCCCTCGGTGGAAAAACGTTCAAACTGAAGTTTGGACACCGAGGGGCAAATCAACCGGTCAAACATCTGGAAACAGACAAGGTTGAGATTACCTCACAAAATCACGGATTCTGCGTTGATATTGATTCACTACCGAACAGCATCGATATTACACATATCAATCTAAATGATGACACACTTGAAGGGATACAGCATCGGGAGTATCCCATTTTTTCTGTACAGTATCATCCAGAGGCATCTCCGGGTCCGCACGATGCCAGTTATCTCTTTTCGCGTTTTACAGAGATGATGGATGAATGTTAATCAATTGAGGGCAGCCTGTAGCCGAAGGCGAAAGGCGGGTTTCTGAGAACCCAATCCCCTGTCCAAAGTGGCCTGACAGCCCCCGTTAGGATCGAATAAAAAATGCCAAAGCGAACAGATATAGAAAAGATCTTAATTATAGGGTCCGGTGCGATTATCATCGGGCAAGCGTGCGAGTTCGATTACTCAGGAACGCAGGCGTGTAAAGCCCTTAAAGAGGAAGGGTACGAAATTACCCTCGTCAACAGCAACCCCGCCACCATTATGACAGATCCGGATTTCGCGGATCAGACATATATTGAACCGATAACTGCAGACACAGTGGAGCTTGTGATAGAAAAAGAACGTCCAGACGCGTTACTGCCGACGCTCGGCGGGCAAACTGCCTTGAATGTGTCTGTCGAACTTGCGGAATCGGGTGTGTTAGATAAGTACGGGGTTGAACTTATCGGTGCGAAACTCCCTGCCATCCAGAAAGCGGAGGATCGCGCGCTTTTCAAAGAAGCGATGATGAAAATAGGATTAGCGGTCCCGCAGAGTGGCATCGCACACACTGTGCCAGAAGCACTCGCGCTTGTTGAACAGATTGGCTTCCCAGCAATCATCCGTCCGGCATTTACGCTCGGCGGTACAGGTGGTGGTATCGCTTACAACATCGAAGAATACGAGAAAATGGTTGCAGCGGGCCTCGCCCTCAGCCCAATCAGTGAATTGCTGATTGAAGAATCTGTCATCGGCTGGAAGGAATTTGAACTGGAAGTGATGCGCGATGGCGCGGACAACGTCGTCATCATCTGTTCCATTGAAAATGTGGATGCCATGGGTGTCCATACCGGTGATAGCATTACCGTCGCACCTATCCAAACATTAACAGACAAAGAATATCAACTGATGCGGGATTCGGCGATTAAAATCATCCGCGAAATTGGTGTTGATACGGGCGGTTCCAATATCCAATTTGCTGTTGATCCGAAGACAGGTAAACAGGTCGTCATTGAAATGAATCCGCGTGTCTCTCGGAGTTCTGCGCTCGCCTCAAAAGCCACTGGATTTCCGATCGCCAAAATTGCGGCGAAACTCGCGGTGGGTTATAATTTAGATGAAATTCCGAACGACATCACCGCTGAGACTCCTGCCTGTTTTGAGCCAACAATTGATTACGTTGTTGTCAAAATCCCGCGTTGGGCGTTTGAAAAATTCCAAGGCACCGATGAAACTCTCACAACACAGATGAAATCTGTGGGTGAGGCTATGGCTATCGGTAGAACCTTTAAAGAGGCGTTACAGAAAGGATTGAGGTCGCTGGAGACAGGATGGTTTGGGTTGGATAATCATCCGCTTGAGGAGCTCCCGCTATCTGAACTTCCGAGTAAACTGAGCATTCCGAATGTCAAACGGATTTTTTATATTAAGGCAGCACTCGCCCGTGGCATGAGCATTGAGGAGATTCATGCTTACACGCACATCGACCCGTTTTTCCTCTACAATTTAAAAGAAATCGTAGATTTTGAAAATGCCTTATCCGAATCCGATGCCCACCAACATATTAAACGACATCTAAAAGGTGCTGTATCCCATCATGCGTCACAAAACGGCGAAACAGATGGCGTTTTCACAAAAAGACTTTTGCATCAGGCGAAACAATATGGGTTTTCTGACCGGCAGTTAGCCGACATCTACGACGTATCCGAAGAAGATATCCGTGAGTGTCGAAACGAGCTCGGCATTGAGGCAACATTCAAGACCGTTGATACCTGTGCCGCAGAATTTGAGGCAGAAACACCGTATTACTATTCCACCTGTTCCAGCGAAGATGAGGTGCGTCCTTCGGATAAACCGAAAATCATGATTCTTGGAGGGGGTCCGAACCGGATCGGGCAAGGCATTGAATTTGACTATTGTTGTGTTCATGCTGCGCTTGCCCTCAAAGACGATGGTTATGAGACCATCATGGTAAACAGCAACCCTGAAACCGTTAGCACCGATTACGACACCTCCGATCGACTCTATTTTGAACCGTTAACGCGTGAAGATGTCCTGAATATCTATCACAAAGAGAAGCCTGCTGGTGTCATCGTTCAGTTTGGAGGACAGACGCCCCTGAACCTCGCTGTCGCCCTTAGAGACGCAGGTGTTCCCATAATCGGCACGAGTCCTGAAGATATAGCACGCTCAGAAGACCGCGAACTCTTTAAAGCCGTATTAGACGACATTGGGTTGATGCAATCACCTAACGGAACAGCGACATCGAGTGAGGAAGCCGCCCCGATTGCTGCCGCGCTCGGCTATCCTGTTATTGTCCGCCCCTCGTATGTGTTAGGTGGACGTGCTATGCAGATTGTTTACGATGAGGAACTCCTACACGAATACATGAACACGGCTGTTGAAGCATCGCCGGAGCACCCCGTACTCATTGATAAATATCTTGAAGAGGCAATTGAAGTAGACGTTGATGCAATCTCTGATGGAAATTTAACCGTCATCGGTGGTATCATGGAACACATTGAGGAAGCCGGTATCCATTCTGGAGACAGTGACTGTGTATTGCCACCATATACACTGGTAGATGAACAGATTGAGAAGCTCAAAACCTTTACTTATGACTTAGCGAAAGCACTCCGTGTACGGGGGCTGATGAACGTTCAATATGCGATAAAAAACGATGAAATTTACGTGCTTGAGGTGAATCCGCGCGCCTCCCGGACGATTCCTTTTGTGAGTAAGGCGATCGGTGTTCCTTTAGCGAAACTCGCGGCACGCGTAATGGCAGGTAAGACGCTTGACGAACTCGGATTTACGAGCGAGATTGAACCTGCTTATTTCAGTGTCAAGGCACCCGTCTTTCCCTTTAACCGGTTTCCCGGTTCAAACACGCGCCTGGGCCCCGAAATGAAATCAACGGGTGAAGTCATGGGCATTGATACGGATGTGTCCCGTGCTTTTGCGAAGGCACAGAAGGCATGTGGTTATAGTTTACCACTTGGGGGTAAGGTTTTCATCAGTGTAAAAAATAAAGATAAACGCGCAATTATTTTCATCGCTAAGAAACTGACAGATCTCGGTTTTGAGCTTATTGCTACACATGGAACAGCGAAAGTACTACTCCGTAATGGCATGGAACCAGAACTCGTCTTTAGCATTGGAAAGGGAAGACCGACTATTCATGATTACATCAAGAACCACGCCGTTGACTTGATTATCAATACACCGACTGGCGACTTGCACCGTCCAAACGAACTCTTGATTCGTGAAATGGCGATTGCGCACGATATTCCTATTTTCTCCACGATACCCGGCGCAGCCGCGGCCGTTAATGCTATTGATGCCCTACAGCGCGGAGATATTACTGTCACACCGCTCCAAGATTACTTTCAGATGCTTTGATAGTTTTTAGTTTTTAGTTATAAGTTTTTAGTTAAGAGGTTTCCGGTTGTCCAATATTTTTTGGTAACCGTCGGTGCTTCAATTCGGTAACCACCATTACAAAGAGATGATAACACATCAGAAACCAGACTTATAACTTATAACTTATAACTATTAAAAAAAGGTAAAAAAAATGGCGAACGATTCTATACAGAGAAACACCCGTTGGGTTCAAACCTTCGATCGGATCCTTGAGATGGTTAATCTTGATGTGGATCGCCCGGTGAGCGTCCTGCAGATTGAAGATGGTCGGGAGGTTGTCGTTGTGCAGCCCAATGCTTTCACTATCTCACGCATCTATGCAACCGGTCGGCCTGACGGCATGCGTCCACACGGCGTGGATTCCTATTACGACTATTTCTTTGCAAAGTTGCGGGAATATGAAGAACAGCACGACACGCGTGAAGGGTTCGAGTTGGCGTCAGAAGAATGGGATATTCTCTTTGAGGAATCTTTCCATCGATATACGCGTTATCTCCTCTTCGCAGGCATTAAACGGTGGCAAGATGTTCAACGCGATACAGCTGCCAATATCGCTGTAACAAATTTGGCACGCGAATGCGCGCCATCTGAAATTGCTTGGCAGAGTTATCAGTACAAAGGCTATATGCTCATGATGCACAGCATCGCCAACGCGGAATTGAGTCTACAGGAAAATGATGCCGAGACAGCGTTACAGCATATCGATACCGGCATTCAACAGATTGGAGAATTCTGTGGTGAATGTCTACGTGAGGAACACGGCGAGGCAGAAAATATAACGCGTGAACGTTATCTTAGCAACCTTATAGAATTCCGCTCCGATCTGGATACCGAGACGACTGAGACGACCGAGACAGAAGAGGTGGAGGGAGACGAAGAAGATATCTTGGCAGAATTAGAAAGATTGCTAAATGAAGACGACACATAGCGTCAATTTCTGTTAGAGTCTTAGAATGGAAAATTGAGGTTGCAGAAGCACTAAATTGACCTATCATGGCACGTCAGTCGCTGCCCGTAGATTTGGCATCTTACGTTCGAGTGTTCGTTATATTTCTTCGTCATCGGGAGCTTGTATGAGTACACCGCCAAGAAATAGAAACGCTATGCCCCGGATTATCACATGCAATTGCACATCAAGGTTTAGGAAAATGCCGGCGGGAAAGGCTATTATCGCAATAAAGAATAGATACCCCGCAACTGGGTTTCCCCATGTATAAAGTGCTGAACCGTAACAGAGTGCTAGCAACGCACACAGGAAGGCACTGGTCATAAAGAGTGCTTCCCCCCACTCTACCCAGAGTGCATAGAACGGTGTACCAATAGCAGCGGTAGTGGATTCACCTGCTAATTCCGAGAGAGCGTTGATTGGAGCAGTTTGTGAACAGTGAGCTATCAGTTCTATAACAAGCCACAGGAGAGCAATACTTGCCCCTAAGGCACTACGTGCGGGTGCTTCTGAAGAGAGCAAACCATAGCTGGCTAATAGCGTCGGCACGAGCAAAATAATTGTGACAACCCCGATTCCATGAAAAATCCCGATCTTTCCAAACTGTTCCGCTGATGGATCTGAACCGATAGATGATACACCAAAAATAAACCAAATACTGGACACTACCATGAGAAGCCCGCTCAAAATACCAGTAAGACCACCGAGTCTATACAGCGTGCTGAGTTGTTTTTCCATTCAATTCCTCCGAAAAATGTGAACAAAGATTCATTATGTTGCCTACAATAATGCTATAGTTTACCTAAATTTTTAATTTAAAACAATACTTTTTTCGGGGCATAGCAGGACTATTTAGTTTTAGATAAATTACCGGATTTTCTTTTTTAAGCCTGGTGCGGTTCCAAACCGCACCTGCGGGGCCTGGGGTGTCCAAAATTGGACGAAAAAACCGAGAACTAAATAGCCCTGCGGGTCATAGCAAAATGTGAGACGGTACTGATACAGTGACAAAGGACACT
Organism: Candidatus Poribacteria bacterium; assembly: GCA_022394775.1. GTDB lineage: Bacteria > Poribacteria > WGA-4E > WGA-4E > WGA-3G > WGA-3G. The sequence goes on along the minus strand of JAGFCB010000126.1, from coordinate 29,042 downwards.
CCACAGACGTGCTTTCATTAGCAAGGTTTGTCCGAGATGAATCAGGGGTATAAAACTAAAAAAGCGTAGATATCCACATAGGCACTTCGTATCTCTTACACCAAACTCTCGTTGTATAGGTAGTAGTAAATTTACCATGAGAAGAGGATAATGGATATTTGAGCGAAGTTTACTATAAGCGATTGGAAAATGCTTCTACTATGAACACAATGAACGCACAAAAAACAGTACTTATTGTTGATGCCGATCGGTTTGAACGTGAGCTTGTCTGCGAAACGCTTGCAGCCAAGGGAATTCGCCTCGTTGTCACGGGCAATATGTATCAGGCGTTTCATCAGATTGAGCACTTAAAAATCGATATTCTAATCGCACAGTTGAAAGCAGAACGGATTGATGGATTATCCCTGTTAGATGCAGCAACACAACATCACCCGGATGTCGGCATAATTTTTATTACAGAACCCAATATTTTAGAGACCGATATCGGAATCAAAGCGATGCTCGCCTACAAAGACACCTATTTCCTGCCGAAGCCGGTTAACCCAGTGCATCTGGAAGCCTTGCTACACAGAACTCTGGAAAACCAACGCCTCGCTTTTGAGAACCGACAACTTCAATCACAAATCGATGAGAAGGAAGGCTTACGCCGGCTGACAGGGAATTCGCCGCAAATCATCAAAATCCGCGACATGATTACCCAGATCGCTCCAACAAAAGCGACTGTAATGATTCACGGTGCGCGCGGGACGGGTAAAGAGTTGGTCGCCCGTGCGATTCACTATCGGAGTTTGCGTCGCGGTCCCCTCATCGCCTTTAATTGTGCGACACTCAACGAAAACCTTGCAGAATCCGAACTTTTCGGGCATGAACGGGGCGCGTTTAGTGGCGCGTATTATCAGCGCAAAGGGAGATTTGAACTCTCACACGGCGGGACTCTCTTTCTTGACGAAGTTTCACAACTGAGTTTGTCCAACCAAGCCCGTCTTTTGCGTGTTCTTGAAGAACGCGAATTTGAACGGGTTGGAGGCGATAAAACTATTCAGGTGGATGTCCGCGTCGTGTGTGCGACAAACCACGATTTGGAAGGTGCATCCCAAAGACGGGAATTCCTTCCCGATCTCTACGACCGGCTCAACGTGGTCCCTATTAATCTCCCTACGCTCCAAGAACGCATTGAAGACGTCCCGTTGCTTGTAAAGGATTTTCTTGAAGAGTTTTGCCAACAAAATGGAAAACCTCTGATAACGCTCGCCCCAGAGGCAATTAGAACGTTGATGAAATACGAGTGGCCCGGGAATGTGCGCGAATTGAAGAATTGCATCGAAGGTATTGTTGTAACGTCCACCCAATCGACAATCCAACAAATTGACTTACCAGAACGCATCCTCAAAGCAACTGGCATCGCATTTTCAAACCTTCCTTCTGTCCCAGATGTTTGGAAGCCAGTTCATACAATAGCGGATAAACACCATTTAGATGTAGAAGTCGGTATGTCCCTCGATGAAATTAACCGAGAAGCCCTGCGTGCGACCCTTGCGTCTGTGGGTAATAACAAAGCCAAAGCAGCGGAAATACTCAAGGTGAGTCGTCGGACAATCCAAAGGAAAGTGAAAGAATACGGTTTGTTTGACGGAGAAGAAGTATAGAGATTTTAATAGTCTTGAGATAACAATTCCTGTTTATTCGCATAAACTTGTTTGTAATAGTCTACGCGTTTGAGTTGCGAAGCCGCCGCTTCGTCAATGATGACAACCGTTTGTGGATGCATCTGCAACACCGATGCGGGCACCTCTGCTGTAATTGGTCCTTCAACAGCATTTACAATCGCTCCCGCTTTTGATTCACCACTCGCCAAGAGTAGACACCGTTTCGCGTCCATGATTGTGCCGACCCCCATGGTAATCGCCATTTTCGGGACATCATCAATAGTGCTGCCGAAATGTGGTGCGTTCGCCTCAAGGGTGCTTTGCGTCAGTGTTTTAATCCGAGTCCGAGAGCCAAGCGAAGAGCTCGGCTCGTTAAAACCGATATGCCCGTCTTTTCCGATGCCGAGTACTTGAATGTCAATGCCGCCAGCATCCACAATCGCCGCTTCGTACTGCTCACAGAATTCCTCATGTCCGACCGTTGTACTCTGGGGAATATGGCAATTCTCTGCTGGAATGTTAATAGCATTAAAAAGATGGGTTTCCATAAAGGTGTGGTAACTATATGGATGATTTGGTGGAATCCCGACGTACTCGTCTAAGTTGAAGGTGGTTACCTCTGAGAAATCGAGTCCGTCTGTTTTATGCATCCGGACTAAGGCTTCATAAACACCGATCGGTGTACTGCCAGTAGCGAGTCCCAAAACGAGGTCCGTTTTTTTTAAGAGCGCGTCTCGGACGATTTTAGCCGCAACCTCCGCGAGCTTCTTATAAGTCGGTTGAATAATAATTTCCATTTATTTCTTAGATCCTCGTTCCAAATATGCTACATGATTATAGGGCGAGACTGCCTTGTCTCGTCCCTATACACTGCTGACAAGATTATTGCTGACTTAATCTATAGTAAAACTTACAATTAATTGGGCACACTCAAACAGTCTGAATGCCTGTAACAGGCATTCAGACTGGCACAAACTCGGAAGTTTGTGCTACAGGTGAAAAGTTGGGTTATAATATTACACATTCCCCGCGATAATTTTGTCCATATCACTGCTAATGCTATGTACCCTGCCTTCCGGGTCGTCCCCATCAACAGGAAGTTCTGCTGTCATGTAGTCGTCGTACCCGATTTCTTCCAACGCTGACATGACAGCGTTCCAATCAATGGTGCAGTCCTCAATCAGGTAGGTGAAGCGACTCTCATTTGCGTTGAACCCTTTGACATGCACTTTAGAGATGCGATTCCCCAAAGACCGAATCCAGTGTTGTGGATATCCGTACAGTACAATGTTGCCTACATCGAAATAGGCTGTTATCGTCTCACTGTCAAACTCATCAAGATAACGACAGAATTCTATGGGACTTAGCAGAAATTTGTTCCAAACGTTCTCAAGAGCGATTGTAAGCCCGTTCTCTTTTGCGGCTGGAATCAGTTTACGAATTTCCGCTTGTGAACGTTGATATGCGTCTTCATAAGAGGTGTTATCATTAACAACAGCAGGCACGAGCAATACAGCATCCGCCCCCACAGCCGATGCAGTTGCTATTGAATCAAGCATTCCATCGCGCGATTCAGCCCGAACCGCGGCATCTGCATCGGAGAGTGGACATGCCCAGTGTTTGCTATTCATCACACTGAAAACTTCTAACCCGTGTTGTGTGGCGATCTCTTTTGTCTGAAGTCGGTCATCGTCATTTCCAAGCGTGCCGATTTCAACGCCGTCAAACCCGGCTTCTTTCGCCAGTTTAAAGCGTGCTTCAGTTGAACTGCCCGGTAATGATCCAATACAGATCCCTTTTTTCATTTTTTCTCCTTTTGAATTTTTGAGCGTAGTTTATTGTATGCATCTACATCCGGTGCTAATGCGATGGCTTGATTAATAGCGTCCAAAGCCTGTGCGTATTGCGCATTGCGGAAGTAGGTGTATGCGAGTGTGTCGTAATGTTTCGCTGTCGGTACCAAAGCGACCGCCTGCTGTGCCAAGTGCGTCGCCTGTTGCATCTCTTTACCGAGCCCAGCATAGAGACGCGCGAGATTGTTATACGCCTCCGCTGCCGTGTTATCAACAGTAATCGCGCGCTGGAACGCGGCAATTGCTGGATCAAATTGGCGTTGGTTGATATAGATAACCCCTAACTTTATTTGGATCTGTGCGTTATCAGGTGCGATTTCGGCAGTCTTTTCATACAGGCGTACTGCTTTTTCAAGCGCACGTTGCCGGATAAATACCTCACCGAGGTGAAGGTGTGCTGGCAGATAGGACGGGTGTACCTGCATGGCAGCTTCATAAATTTGTGCTGCTTCTGCTAAGTTGTCATAAGCCTCATGAAGTTCACCGAGTTTGATATATAGCACCGGCAGGTTAGGATTTGTATAAATCGCCTCTCGAAATCGGTGCATCTGATCCTCATAAGTCTTTAAACGTTGAAATTGCGCCATAGCGGTTTCGGATTTCTCTTTATCCCCAAGTTTTTGATACGTAAGTGCGCGCCTGTAATGTGCTTGCGATGAATACCGGTTTCGCACGAGTGCTGCATCGTAATATTTCATAGCCTGCCGGAGACGATTCTGCATCTCCGCCACCCGCCCCAATCCATAGTAAGATTCCGTATGGTTTGGGTTCAAACGGATACCTTCTCGGTAAGCCTTTTCAGCGGCATTGAACCTACGTTGGAGCATATACACATCACCAAGATGAATATGCGCTTCGGCAGATTCAGCCAACAGGACGAGTGCTTGTTTGAGGTGGTCTTCAGCAAGTGCTAATTTACCTTGTGCTTTATAGACGATGCCTAAATGAAGGCACGCATTCCCGTGCACCTCCTGCGACGCTTTGCGTGCCAATGCTTTCTGGTATGCGGATACAGCCTCAGTCAGATTATTAAGTTCTTGGTAGACAATACCAATGTAGTAATGGGCAAGACTCCCAATGTCTGCTGAGGTAGCGTATTCTTTTGCGATGGCTTGAAATTCGGAGAGTGCCAGATCGTATTGCTCTGCGTCAAGGTAGCGGACACCGCGTTCAAACCGGATGTTAATTTCCTGTTCAGCATCGCACCACCCCGCCAATGGCGGCAGCACAAGCAGGGTAAAAGAAAGCGTAATGGTTTTGACTATGGGGAGTAGATAGCATCGAGGCGTAGACATGCATTGATGAGAAGAGGAATATGGGACGGCATGAAACCGTCCCACCGGTTCAGGGAGTGAAATTAATCACGACGTTTCTTCACTTGTCCCCATGTCGTAGCGAGTTTGTCCGCGGGTTCGACAGGGAGGAGTTTGCCGTCCATAATATCTTCAACCTCGTCGGCATCCACTGCCCTATCGTAGACATAGAGGTCGTCGAGGTAGAACTTCGCTGCGTTATAACCGGTTTTACCGATATAGAGTTTTTCTGCGCCCTGCGCGTGATCTTTCGGGACACCGGGTTCCGCTACGTTTTCGCCATTGACATAGAACGTCAACTTAGCACCTTCTTTAACACCTGCGATATGATACCATTCGCCGATTTCAAACGTATCGTCTTCGCCATCAGGCCCTGCACAGTGTGTGCCTTGGTTACCGGGGTTAAATCGGTAGTGGATGTGGAGCGGCACGCGGTTACAGGTCCAGATACCGGGTGAACGGTCAGAGCCGGGTGCCTTTTTCGCGATGATTTGATCCCAGCCGCCGGAGTTCGCCTTAGTGAAGTTGACCCAGAAGAGAAAAGAGTTATCCTGATAATCTTCTAATTCTTTGAAGGAATCGACAGTCACACTGTCCCCACCTTCATCGAATAATATCGCGCCTTTGCCGTGAACGACTTCATCGGTGGCAATTTTCGCGCCATCAACTATGTCGCCATCATTTCCACCGCCGCTTTCATCTATTATCTTTCCGCCTTTTGCTGCATCAAAGCTGAAGTAAAGGATCAAACCGTCGTCATTAACGGCACCGTGTGTGGTGATCGTGCTGCCCATTATGAGTAAGGCAACAGTGAGTACATACATAACTAAACGCATAATTAAATCTCCTCATATCAAAAGTAAAGCCAATTAATGTGCTGTGCGAGACCCGACGTTAGGGTCGGTTTCCAACCCTTGAATAACAGGGCACGCGTTTTAACTCACAAAGAGATTGTAGAAAAAACGCTTAAATATGTCAAGAAAAATCTGTATTTTTTCTTTAAAACCGTGAAAGTATAGGCTTCACTTTGGAAAAATGGAAGAGAGGAACTTAGGACGATAGATACATCAGGGTGAGAAAAGGGATGTGGGACGGCATGAAGCCGTCCCAACGGTTCAGGGTGTGAAATTAATCGCGATGTGTTTTCAGGTGTCCCCACGTCGTGGTGAGTTTATCTTTGGGTTCAACGGGTGTGAGTAGCCCCTCCATAACATCTATAACCTCTTCACCACTCAAAGCTCTATCATAGACAAAGAGTTCATCAATATAGAAAAGCGCGGAAGCGTATCCCGTTTTACCGATATAGAGTTTCTCTTCGCCTTGTGCGTGATTTTCTGGAACGGTCTGTTCATCAACGACTTCGCCATCAATGTAAAACTTGAAGTTATTCCCTTCTTTGATTCCGCCAATGTGATGCCAATCCCCTGCTCCAAACTCATCGCCTTCGCCCTCAGGACCGACACAAAGGCTTCCAGCATTCCCGGGGTTGAACCGGTAGTGGATGTGTAAACTCACGCGGTTACAGGTCCAGATACCGGGAGAACGGTCGGAGCCTGGTGCTTTTTTTGCGATAATTTGGTTCCAAGCCCCGGAGTTCAGGTCAGCAAAATTGAGCCAGAAGAGATAGGAGTTGTCGGTATAATTTTCTAACGCGGCAAAAGAGTCAACCGTCACACTATCATTGCCATCGTCAAATAATATCGCACCTTTACCGTGGACGACTTCATCACCAACAATTTCGGCTCCATCAATTACACCGTCATTCCCGCCACCGGTTCCATCTGTGACCGTGTTCCCTTGTGCTTCATCAAAACTGAAGTAAAGGATTAAGCCTTCGTCTTCGATTACGGCGTGTGTGGTAAGCACGCTGCCCACCATTAGTAAGGCAACGGCAAGTAAATATATTATTAAACGCACGAGTAAACCTCCTCATCAAACTTACGGATTGGAAACCCCCCACTTTAGTGGGGGAGGAAAATTAGTGGGGGGGAGGAAAATCCGCCCTCGTTAGACCATTAAAATGTTTGAATTGTTCAAGAAACATTATAGAAAAAGCAGTCCGTTTTTTCGCCACGGTTTTGTTAGCGTTTCTCGCCAGTGTGCTGCTTCGTTCAGCGAGACTGTCACCACTCCCCTAATAGACCTGACACGGTGCTTTTGAAAAAACAGGTAAAATCCCTTTCGGGTTATGTGTTGCCCCATCCAGATCACAGTATCCGCTTTTACGTCAGACTTGGGGAGCATCCTTAGATATGTCTACTACCAGTTCAACATATCGTTTTTAGACAAACGTTGTAGCTGCCATGCTACGACACTGCGATATTTTACTGTAGTCAATAAGTTACCCTCGTCCACTCTATAGCCTTGGCTGACGTAGTGGACAAGCCCCATGCTTTAGCAGGGGTTATTGACGTCTAAAACAACTAACGTACGATACGAGCGGCTCACATTCAGGCAGGTTTTCAGCCAACCCATTAGATGAACGACTCGCGCTCTAACTTGTAAAAACATTATAAAAAAAATGTTAAGTATTGTCAAGAAAAATCTGTCTTTATACAGGGCGATTTAGTTTTCGGTTCCAGATGTTAACGTTTTTCCGTAGGATCGCGAGCACAGCTCGCTCCTACAGGGAAAAAATATGCACATAGATAAAGTTAACGTTTTTTCGGCAGGATCGCGAGCACAGCTCGCTCCTACAGGGACAGGGATCTGTATATAAAACGACTCGGCTCTCTGATCGTTTCGTCCGGCAGGAAGTGAAGTTGGCTTGGCATTAGCTCGGCAGGATGTGGTACAATTTCATCGAACATAACATTCGACCGATTGTAACTGGTGTTCCTTAGGGTTAAAAACTTTTTGACATACCTTTATTGCTGTGTTATGCTAAGGAGCAGTTGAGAAAGCGGTAAGCGAAGAATCACGCTGGGTCGAGGGCTATTTAGTTTTAGATAAATTACCGGATTTTCTAAATTTTTGAATTTTCTTTTTCAGGTTTCCCGGTGCGGTTCCAAACCGCACCTGCAAGGCCTGGAGTGTCCAAAATTTGCGGAAAGGGATACCGAAAATGGAGCGTACCAATAACCAATCTGTCTATGTTGTCGCTATCTGTGGAAGCCTCCGGAAAGGCAGTTCAACACATGCGGCACTCCAAATCGCGCTTTCTGCTGCTAAAGATGCGGGGGCAGAGGTCGAATTGCTTGAGCTTGGCGAGTATGAACTCGTTTTTCAAGGCTCTGTTGCTGACGAAAGTGGCTATCCGCCTGGCGTGTTCAAACTACGGGAAAAGGTGAAACGTGCGCAGGGTATACTTCTCGGTTCCCCCGAATACCACGGAAGCTTCAGCGGTGTTCTTAAAAGTGCGCTTGATCTTATGGGGTTTGATGAATTTGAGAACAAGGTCATCGGATTGATCGGTGTGTCCGGTGGACGGATGGGTGCGGCAAATGCGCTTTCTATGTTACGGACGGTAGGCACTGCTTTGCATGCTTGGGTCGTCCCGAAGGACGCATCTATCCCTAACTCATCTCAGGCGTTTGACGCAAACGGTAATTTGCACGACCCAGAATTGACAGCACGTGTCAAAGCCGTAGGTAAACAGGTTACAGAATTCGCGGCACTTCGGAATCCTGTATAAATCTAAAACCACAACGAATTGAAACCAACACATCTGGCAGATTAGATGAACGAAATACACAATTGGAACGCATGGATCGGTACAGACGAGGCAGGTAAGGGTGATTATTTCGGTCCGCTCGTCGTTACGGCTGCTTACGTGGATGCTGAATGCCGAGAGACCTTCTCAGATTTAGGGATTACTGATGGAAAAAAGTTATCAAATCGTCGTATCCACAATCTTGCGGAATTGATCCGTCGCGACTACGAACAGCATATCGTGGTTGTGGAAAAAATGCCTGCTGAATACAATTCCCTTTACACTGCTTTCCGTAGACGCGGGCAAAACCTAAACCATCTGCTCGCATCGCTTCATGCCGAGGCTATTTGGACCTTGGCGGACAGCGTCGGCGCGAAACATGCACTTGTTGACAAATTTGCTAAAGATCACCTTATCACACAACAACTTACTGAACGAACGCAGAACCTGCAGCGTGGCAACGTGCGTACTGCCTCTGCACCACTTGGGATAGAAATCAAACAGGTAACAAAGGCAGAACGCGATATTGCTGTCGCTGCAGCGTCTATCATCGCTCGCGATGCTTTTCTGAGAGGCATGGAAACGTTGTCCGAAAAATATAACATCTGCTTGCCAAGGGGTGCGTATCAGGTTGTAGAAGCGGGTAGAGAATTTGTGAAACAGCACGGGAATGGATCATTAGGAAATGTCGCGAAACTCCATTTTAATCTAACGGATGCTGTCTGTGCTTCGTAAACAATATATCCGTTTTGTATATATTTGTTGGTGAGGTTCAACCTTGCCGACAGTTCACCGAGGTATCGAGTCTGAGGTATGCCTCATTAAATTTTTTATAGCACGAGAGAAATCATGGAAGAATTGTTTAGTATTCATTACGCCGAAGTTGGGCTTAAAGGGAAGAACAGAGTATTTTTTGAAAAACGGCTTGCGAACAATATCAAACTTGCCTTGCGTGGTACCGGGTATGCTGAAGTAGAACGGCTTCACGATAGGATTCTCGTGCATCTTGGTGAGCATGCCGATATTACTGAAATTAGAAAACGGCTACGTCAAGTTATGGGTATCGCCCATTTTGAACTCTCATGCCGTACCAAGACTGATATTTCATCTATTAGAGATGCAGCACTGCGGCAAATCCAAAACGTTTCCTGCGAGTCCTTTAAAGTCGAAACAAGGCGATCAGACAAAACCTTTCCGTTAACTTCGCCAGAGGTGAGTGCAGAGATTGGTGGGTATCTCGTCAAGGAAACAGGTCTTCGCGCGGATATGCATAATCCGGACATAGTCTGCTGGATTAAAATAACACAGAAAGCATCCTATATATCCACAGAAAAAACCCAAGGTATCGGGGGTTTGCCAGTCGGTGTGAGTGGTAAAGTACTGGTCATGTTATCCGGTGGGATTGACTCCCCCGTTGCGGCATGGCAAATGATAAAACGTGGTGCGAAAGCCGTTTTTATTCACTTTTATAGCTACCCTTATACGGATAAGGCTTCTTTGGAGAAGGTCATTGAAATTGCGCAGACCTTAGCAATATCAAATTATCGGAGCACAATCTATCTTGTTCCATTTGCGAATCTCCAGCAAACCATTGTTGCATCAACCCCCGCGCCATTCCGGGTTTTGTTGTATCGACGGATGATGACACGAATAGCGCAGCGCGTCGCAGACATGGTGGATGCCGAGGCTCTTGTTACGGGGGAAAGTCTCGCGCAAGTCGCTTCGCAGACATTGACGAACCTCCGAACGATTGAAGCGATCGCGGAAATCCCGATCCTGCGTCCGCTTATCAGTGAGGACAAAGCTGAAATCATTACAAAAGCGCAACGCATTGGGACCTTTGATATCTCTACACGTCCGCATCAAGACTGCTGCTCACTGTTTGTCCCTAAACATCCTGCCACCGGTGCGTCGCTTAATGACTTAGATCATGCAGAATCGGGGTTGGATATAGACGCATTGGTTGAGGATGCCCTGAATAACCTTGAAAAACAGGTAGTAGAATAGTTATCGGTTCGCTTCGCTTTCAGTTAAGAGAGTCCTTGGAGTACTAACAGATACTTTCACTGCCACAAGAGAGGCACTGATAACTAACAACCGGCAACGCATTAGACAAATGGCTTTCGAAAGAATCCTGCTGATTCGACTCAGTTCCCTTGGCGATATTGTACTGACCACACCGGCGATCCGAGCCGTCCGTGCGCATTTCCCGGATGCGTATATTGCTATGCTTGTCGCGAAACAGTCAGCAGAGATCCTCCATGAAAATCCGCACCTCAATGAAATAATTACCTTTGACCGGCTTGCGAAGAATAAGGATACGGGTGAGATGTTGCGGATTATTCGTCTTCTGCGTGAACGGAAATTTACGTTGGCTCTTGATTTTCAGCGGAAATTTCGCACTGAAATGTTGATGCATTTCAGCGGTGCTGCCGAACGTGTCGGTAAGGGTCGGCTCTGTACCGTCCGCGTCCATGAGCAAGGGAACAAACACGCGACAGCACACTATTTCGAGTTGTTACATGCAGCGGATATTCCGGCAGAGGATCGGAGATTGGAACTCTTTCTCTCCGAATCTGAGCGGTTAGATGCAGCGCAACGGTTTGACACTGCTGGTGTTAACACTGGACAATTAAAGGTCGGATTTTTTCCGGGTGCCGGTTGGAACTTACGGGAGTGGATGCCTGATCGCTTCGCTGCCATTGGCGACAAACTTGTGGCGCGTTTCAACGCCGATGTCCTGATTTTTGGTGGTCCAAAGGAAACAGAACTTGTGCGGACTGTTGCGAGCCTCATGAACGGGCGCGCTATTCCGTTTGCGGGTAATCTTCAAATTCGGCAGTTAGCCGCCTGCATTGAAAAATGTGATCTTTTTTTGACCAACGACACCGGTCCGATGCATATTGCCGCAGGGGTCGGAACTCCTACGGTATCTCTGTTTGGTCCGGGTAATCACATCCGGTTTCAACCGCTCGGAACATTGCATCAAACCATCCGTCACGCTGTGCCGTGTAGCCCGTGTAAGCAGTTCACGGATAAATGCAAGGACAATATCTGTATGAAAGGTATCGGTGTGGACGAGGTATGGGAATCGGTCTCTCACACGCTTGCGAAAACTACCTAACTCAGACAGATTCCGCATTCAACGACGATAGTTCGTCAGGTTCATCTCTGGCTGAACGAGTCCTTATCCACATGCCGCCTCAAAGACGCGTAGATGGTTTTCGCCGAGTATCTTTCTTATATCGTCATCGGAATAACCGCGTTCGCTTAACCCTTCTGCGATTTTGATGAACTCACTGGCATCCTTGAGCAGATCCCCGCCGCCATCAAAGTCCGAACCGATGCCAACATGGTCGATGCCCGCGATGTCGATTGCGTAAGCGATGTGGTTCAACAATTGCGCCAGGGGTGGCATTTTCTGCCATCCGTCTATCGTAATAAATCCGGGAACAAAAGTGATACCGACAACGCCCCCGTTCGCTGCTAAGGCTTTGAGTTGTTCGTTGCTTAAGTTCCGTGAGTGGCGGCACAAGGTTTTGCAATTGCTGTGAGATGCGATAACAGGACGCTCCGAAATTTCGAGAACATCCCAAAATCCACGCTCACTGATATGCGAAACATCAACAAGCATGCCTAAGCGGTTCATCTCTTCAACTAATGCCATACCAAATCGGGTCAAGCCACCACCCATATCTTCTTCATCATTTCCGGTTGATGCCCATGTGTTCAGGTTATGGGTTACGCCGATTGAACGGACACCGAGCAGATAGAGTGAACGCAAGATATTCAGACTTCGTTCAACTGCCTCGCTGTTTTCGATGACAAGAATCGCAGCAAGTTTACCGGCTGCCTTCGCGTCGCGAATATCACTTGCGCTTCGAGCGATGCAAATATCATCAGCGTTTGCTGTCACTTCTTCGTTGAACCAACCGAATGCATCTAATGCGTAGGCGAGATGGTTTTTCCATGCGCGCGTCACATCAACAGCGAAGAAGGCGGCATCGATACCACCTTGCCGCATTTTCGGGATGTTGAGTTGGATACCGATGGCTTCCTCTTCCGGTGGCACAGGCCCCCGGAGGTAAGCGACAGTCCCGGTTGGTTCCATGGGGTTTTGGACATTTTCGTCAGCAAGGCTCACGTTCCCGCGACGAATATGTGCGACGATGGCATCATTGTGCGAATCAATCACGAGTGCTTGCTCGTGGAGTTCAGTGATTCGCTTATCTGATTGTGCTTGTCTGTTTTTCTTTTCCATAGTCCTCAGGTTTAATCGAATACCGTTTGTATCGTTCGTTTAGCTATATCAGGCGTAATTTGTAACGTCGTTGCAACGGTGTAAGGGAGTTCATGTTGTGCGACGTATTGTGATAAATTGATAAGCGTTTCAACAATTGCTTCAGGCGTAACAGCCGGTGAACGGTAGTTAATCTGTAAACACTCGATGGCATGACGATACTGCATCCAGGGTTGGGATTGTAGCGTAGCCATCATCAAGATCCCGAGCGCTACGAGTTCACCGTGTAAAACATTTCCACTGTTTGTAGACGTTAAATGGTTCTCAATAGCATAGGTAAAATAGTGTTCACTCCCCTCTTCGACGCGACTATGCCCACATAGATTGCAAAGCTGCACCTCCATACAGAGGAGATCAAATAAAAGTTTCAATCCGTCAGGCGTGCCGCTGCCGATTTCTCGTGCGTTTTCGAGAAGTGTTTGGAGGAGCGTCTCGGCGATGTTAATTGTTTGCGGTGTAAGCCGCTGATCGGGTGGATTTGCCTCCATCTTCTCCGCTTCCTGCCAGTCCCATAGTGCTGTTGCGATTGACAGTACATCTGCGGCACCACTTGCCCGCATGGAAGCAGGTGCCTCGCATAGCACATCCATATCTACGATAACCGTGTCAGGCGACATCGTAGGGAGATATTTAACGCATCCATTTTCTCTAACGCCTGTTGCGTCGGTGAGAAAAGCGTCTGTTGATAAAATAGTTGGGAACGCGATGAGAGGCAACCCATTTGCGGCTGCGACGTACTTAGCGGTATCAATTGTCAATCCTCCGCCGATTCCATAAACCACTTCACCTTCACAGGCTTCGGCGATGCCAGCCATAGCTGCGTCTGTATTGCCTGTAACATAGATCAGTTGATGTGAATTGATAGCAATGCCCTTGACTGCCTTCCATGCCGGGTCGGTTGTCAAAACGACTGCGTCCCGTCGTTCCTCAATATCAGCAAACGAGCATCTCACCATATCTGGCAATCGCCCGATTTTTTTGTCAGAACAATCCTCTAACAACATCAGAAACCTCTTATCAGATGCACATATTTTTTTATTTCCATGATAACGATAAATCCACAAGATAGATCTGCCGATCCCCTTCATGAACGGAGTCAAAAGTAACCGTTTTCCCATCCAGCGCCCAGCGCGGATGTAAATCGCATCGGATATCACCGGTAAACTGCTCTTCGTGATGAAATTCCCCTAAGACGATCTTTCGGTTTTCATCGATATTGTAAACCAGCAATTGCGCGAGCCGTTCGGGACCTCGCGGGTACGTATCGCACAGCAACCACTGCCGGTCAGGTGAAAATGAGGCATGTCCATCATTGGGTAGGACACCGCGTCCGATCGGTGTAAAGTCGCGTGCGCCATCGGTAAATTCAACAAATCCCATCTCATCGACGATATCTGAAGACACAAGAATCCGGGTGGGTGTCCGCCAATCAAAATGTGACACGCGATAACCGAATGGAATTTGCATTTCCAAATCAGAGCCATCGGGGTTCACTGTCCAGAGTGAGGTATAAAATCCCGTTTCCTGCCGAACTCGGCAAAAAAATAGGAGTCGCGTGCCATCTGTGTTAAACAAGACATGATTGAACCAAGTTCGCCTCCCGATCATCCGTTTATCCGCACTTTTTCGGATAACATCAGCGATAGAAAGCACAAGTTTAGTACTCCCATCTTGGAGGTTAAGTTGATATAAACCGTCTGCCTCCGGTTGTGCTTCAATACTGCTTGATTTGCTATTGGTAGCATACCCAACAACGGGCCGGCAGTGTGCCATCCTTTCATAATTCAAACCGATTGCGTGCCGGGCAGTTGGTGACACGGCAGCAATCGCGCCCTGGATAGTGCGCACCACACCTGTAGTTGGGTTTAAAGCACGTGATATGAGCGCGCCATCCTCCCAATCGTTAAACGTAAATTCCGCATCAACACCATCACTTTCATCTGTTGTAATGTTACCTATCCAATGCATCATACTCCCCTGTTGAAGATTAAAAGCGGAAGTCTTCGCATACGGGGTAAACTGATGCGTGTCCCGATCAACAAGTCCGACAGATGCCACATCTTCTGGCAAAGGGCGATGCGTATGAAAATCTGTCTCTAATGCGAGATGATACCTTGACGTACGATCCCACGGATTTATGCCGTAATATCCAAAAAAATGATGCTTTGTCCCGAACGACAATCTTTGTACATTCATGTATATTTTTAGTTTAGGACTGCCCTCTATGATGAATTATACAATTAATTTTACACTTCAATCGGTGCGGTTAATGAAGTTTATAGTAAATCCCCTAATTACCTATACACCCACCGGAAGGCGAGGTTACAAACCTCGCCTTTGAAGAGAGGTGTTTTGTCCTTCTACACCCACCGGAAGGCGAGGTAATTTGGCGAGGTTACAAACTTCGCCTGCAGGGGGCCACCCGCCTCGCGCGGCATACAGAATTATCGAATTATAGCATAATTGAAATATTGAGACATATAAGTTAATTTATCATTTTTTGCGTTTGTCAGTCCCATATTTTCTATTGCGTGCGAATTTTGAAACTGAAATCTCGCTTTCATCGTTTTACTTTTTGACTGAACATTTTGAAAAAGGATCGGCGGTTTCCGTGAATAAATTTGGCACCTTACCTGAATATAGTGCGCGAGAAGCCTTTTTGTATTCTTAACCACAGGTGACCTGGACACAAAAAAATGCAATTTGCAGTAAAAACAGATACAGGTAAGCTTCGCGATAGGAACGAAGATATATACTATTTCGATGCGCAGCTCCAACTGTTTGTTATCGCCGATGGTATGGGTGGTCACGAGCACGGCGACATCGCGAGTCGTATTGCTCTTGAAGTTATTCAAGAGTGGGCGGAAACCCAGGCATCTCCGCAGAGCGACTTAGGTCCCATGAAACGCCTTGGTGTTTTAAGCGAGCTTGCGGAGGCAGCGAATCAGCGAATCTATACTTCCACCGAAAATCTAGGTAAGGGTCGCGGCATGGGTACGACCCTCATCGCGGGTTTCGTTACTTTCAGTTACCTTGCTTATGTTCACGTTGGGGATAGTAGGCTCTACGTCTTACGTGATGAAACACTGACCCAAATAACGACAGACGACTCCTTCGTACAAAAAATGGTCGAAAAAGGTGAAATCACACCAGAAGAGGGGCGTGTCCATGAAAAACGGAACATTATTACACAGGCGATCGGTTTGAAGCCGACAGTTGCTGTCAATGCCGATGCCTATCCACTCGTCCCTGGGGACATTGTGCTTGCCTGTACAGATGGTTTACACGACTTAATTATCAACGATAGCGAGATTGCTGACATTATCTTGGCTGCCTCAGATATAGAAGAGGCGTGTGAAAATCTTGTGAATAAGGCACTCGATTATGGCGGCACCGATAATGTTACTGTTCTACTTGTAACTGTTGATTGACCCACCGCGCTACAAGTTCTCTTCCTCAAATTTTCAGGGCAGGTTTTGGAAGCCTGTCAGTCTCCCCGCATCAAAATCACACTTCTGAAGGACTTTCGTTTTGGTCTCCGAAGACTAACGCGCCATCTGGGTCCACTTCCTCTTCTTCCAACGTTTCGAGATGTGCAGGCATTGTTAATTCCGGCAATTCAATACGTGCCGCTTCAGCCCACAAGCGTTCGAGATTATAATAGGCACGTCTTTCGGAAAGGAAGACATGTACAACAAAATCAACATAATCCAATAAAATCCAATCCGCTTTGCGTTCTCCTTCCTGATGCCAAGGTTTCTGTTCCCAGTTGGTTTCAAGTTCCTCAAGAACAGCTTGTGAAATACCTTCTACCTGAATATCAGAGTTCCCGCTGAAGATTGCAAAAAAGTCTGTGAAGCCGTCGAGTTCGCGTAGGTCGAGGATAACGCCATCTTGTGCCCGTCGACTCACGGCTGCTGAAGCTGCGGCTTTTACTATATCTAATGTATTTTTTTTCGTTTCCATTGTAACTCCCTTTAATTTTCAACGCGCTTTAAGGTACTATTGTAGGTATGAAGCGTATTTGGATGAATCATCACCCCTTTTTGGAGAAGATGCTCAATTTTCGCACGAGCGACGTAATGCACAGCCCGTGCCAAATCTGTGTATGCCAACTCCCGTACGACATGCACTGCCTCATGTGTCCGTGTCGGTTCCGCAAAGTCAGCCACGTATAACACTTGTGAGAGCGTCCCCATTGATGGGCTGCCAGTCGTATGGTTCCGAATGGCTTCAAGTACCTCTAACTGAGTTATAGCGAATTTCTCTATTGCCAGTTTTACACCGATGAGTGGATGTAGAAGCGAAGGGTTTAGTTCTTCCACAGGATCAAGGCGAATATCATAGCGACGTACCGCGCTATATAATGCCTGAGCGTCCATCCATTTCGCGCTGTCATGTAAAAGTGCGGCAAGATTGGCGTGCCAAACGTCTACTTCATGAACGCACGCGAGGTCAATCGCCATCTCTTGTACGGAGAGCACATGCTGAAGCCGTTTCTCGGTCAGTTTGTCGGAGAGATATAGCTGAATTTCAATCGACTTTGGGTGCGCCCGAAGTTCTTGGAGTGTAATATCCATCTGATCGTATGTGCTCGTTGTTTACTCTTTCTCATCCTCAATGCGAATCCCTAATTCGGCTAATTCCGCAAGAAGTTCTCGTTCGGTGTCCGACAAAATTGTTTCCGGTAACGGGGTATTAATCGCGTATTCTTCATTAATCCATTTCGACAGATCCGTTGCCTTACACCGAGCACTACAGAATGGGAAGTTTTTCGGTAGCGGCGTTCCCTCTTCCCATACGAAGTCGTAAATTGTTCCGCACATACTGCATGTGTGTTCCACGTTCTTAAGTCCTTATCTTCGATTGAATTTTCCCTAACCCTCTAACCCCTCTAATCCCCCTTATCAGGGGGAACTTGGGATAGGGACGCTTTTACTTATTGATACAACCGATACTGATGGATATAAGCCTCGACTGTTTCTGGGACGAGATACCGGATCGAAAGCCCTTTCCGAATCCGTTCACGAATGGCTGTAGCTGATATATCCACGCCCGTTACCTGAAACGTTGTAACCCGTTTGCGGACTTCGAGCGGCACTCGGTTCAGGTCGTAATTTGGACGTGTTGTTGCGATCATAACGCATCGCGCTAAAACTTCGTCAAAGTCTCTCCAGACCTTATACTCAATAAGCGAATCAGCCCCGATGATCCATGCCAGTTCTGCCGTTTCTCCGTAAAGTTTTCGCAGAGATTTCAGGGTCTCAATGGTATATGACGGACCTGCGCGCTCTAATTCAATCCGCGACACCTCGAAATCAGGATTCCCTGCGATCGCCAAAAGTGCCATCTGATATCGGTGTTCGGGTTCGATAATATCGGTATCTGCGACTTTATGCGGGGGTCTGGCAGATGGAATAAATAAGATATTATCGTAGCCCAACCCAATCCGGACCTGTTCAGCACTGAGTAGATGCGCGTAGTGAATTGGGTTGAATGTCCCACCCATCACAGCGATTCTTTTGGTTATTTTCAGCATCAGCATGTCCAGCAGACGCGATCTTGATATAGCGCACCTTGTACTTCTTGATACCTTTTAAAGTATATAGGTTTAGACGAGAAAAGTCAACCGGAAAATCGTGGTCGGTTAACTTCCATGGACACGCGCCTTGTAATCGTCATAAGCCCGTTCAATCTGCTTCGCGGATTCTTCGGGACCGAGAAAATGTGCACCTGTTAATACAACGGGTGGTTTTCCACGTTCTGTCAGAAGTTCGGCGACTCGGCACTTAATCGCATTCACAATCGAAAGTGTTCCGATGCTTGACGTAGGTCCCACTGGATATGGCAAATCTGGGATCTCTACGACAGCATCCCCGGGTGGATTGCAGTTGTCGATGGTTAGGTCCGCGATTTCAAAGAGCCGTTTGCCAGAAGCGTGCTTTGAGGTAGATGAACGGCTGTGTGCGATAGAAGTCACTGCAATAACAGGCAAACTCCGTTCCTTCGCGCCTATTGCCATTTCAACAGGTAGGATATTCGTTCCAGAGTTGGAAAATACCATCATACAGTCATGGGACCCGAAAGTGAAGTTGCGTAAGATTACTTCTGCATATCCTGAGATATTTTCCAAAAAAAGTGCCTGACGCTGCCCGTTGCAACCGACGACTTGATTGTGAAACGTAACCGCCAACTCCACAATAGGAAAGAAGCCCGGAAAGCTGCCGTAACGCGGAAAAATTTCCTCGACTGCCATGCGGGAATGTCCCGATCCAAAAAGGTAGACGAGACCCTCTTCTGCTATTGTTTCAGCACATATATCAGAGGCTTGTGCAATCGCATCGGTTTGTGTTGCCTCAATCTGTTTCAAAATGTCTTGTGCAGTGTGTAAGTAACTTAAGTGGGAAGTACTCATAATATTGTTGTTTGCTGAACCTCAATCGCTTGGTTTCTGAATTTTATAGTAGACTCAATAATTACTTATACACTTGTATGGTAGCGCGCACTGTAAAGGCACGTCTTGTCCTGCCACAGGCTAACGGTTCCTATGCTACAAAGATGGTACAACAAGTGTAAATTTATTTTCCAGTTTTACTATAAGGGTATAGCCTATAAGTCCGTATTGCTACAGTACTGTTACCTATTCTATCACTATTCTGACATATTCACAACGCTTTTCTGTCCACTTCCGAGAGCCATTCAGTTTTGGTGTTCTGTTGGTTGTATGGATAAATCGGGATGCCGAAAAATGGTGTAAAATTTCATAGTTTTCATAGCAAATCGAGAAAGCTATGAATTTTCATGAAGTGCCGTGAACCTAATCCACGACTGGTTTCTTGGCGGTTTTAGTAGCAGGGTCCTTAAAAGCTGCTATGAAATTTGCTATGAAATTTTGTTGTAAGTTATCAGTTCCAGACTGAAAACGTGAAACCTCAAACAGAGAAAAAAAATCCTCGCAATCCGTGACTTCACCGAATAAATTTGACGATTTTACTTAAATTTTGTAAAATATAGCATTATTAAAATAAAATATATTTATTTTATTTTAAATAAATATAAATCAGTATAAATTTTATTTTTTACAATTTTTAAAATTTTTGAAATTATTTTATATGGCTACAAATATTAATCCAAAGACGATATTCACGGGTGATAACCTACCAATAATGCGTGGGATAAATAGTGCTTCAGTAGATTTAATCTACCTTGACCCACCCTTTAATAGCAATACTAACTACGCAGCACCTATAGGTTCAAAAGCTGCTGGTGCAGAGTTCAAGGATACATGGACACTCTCTGACGTTGACAATACTTGGGTAGACCTCATTGAACAAAAACACCCCCGTCTCAACCGTGTTATCCATGCTGCTATGACAAACTCCGATAAATCATATCTTATCTATATGGCAGTTCGGTTACTGGAAATGAAACGGATACTAAAATCCACTGGCTCTATCTATCTGCACTGCGACCCAACAATGAGCCACTATCTGAAACTTGTCATGGATAGCATTTTCGAGAAAAATAACTTTCGGAATGAAATTGTATGGTGTTATACCGGACCGGGTTCTCCTAAAATGCGTCAATTTAATCGTAAGCACGATATTCTTTTCTGGTATTCCAAAAGCGATAAATGGGCATTCAATAAAGACGCTGTTCGTATTCCACATAAAAAACTTAACACCAATAGAAAAGGGGCAATGGTAGCAAAGGCTCTTACACCAGAAGAAAGAGATGCCTATTTAAGACGTGGTAAAGTGCCAGAAACTTGGTGGGCAGAATTTTCGCCAGTGGGTCGAATCAAAACTGAAAGGGTTGGCTACCCAACCCAAAAGCCCCTTGCCCTCTTAGACCGCATTATCAAAGCCTCATCTAACAAAGGCGATGTCGTTTTTGATCCATTCTGCGGTTGTGCGACAACGCTTGTGGCAGCAAACAGACTTCAACGAAAGTGGATAGGTATTGATATATCAGAAAAGGCAGCTGAATTAGTTATTGAGCGTATCAAAGACAATCAAGGACTGTTCCAAGATATTATTGCGCGTACAGATATTCCGAAACGCACGGATTTGGGCGATATTCTCCAATACAACGCTCCAGAAAACAAAACACGGTTATATGGGGAACAAGCGGGGAATTGTAATGGGTGTGGTACACATTTTCAGGCACAACACCTTGAAGTTGACCATATTATCGCAAAAAATGTTGGGGGGACTGACCATATTGAGAATCTTCAACTGCTCTGTAGTCATTGTAACAGAGTTAAAGGTGAACGCGGACAAGAATATCTGATTTCAAGACTGAACACAGATTGAAATGTGAAAATTACTATTTGCTACCGCCCTCCTGACTACTATTCGTGCAGCATTTGCTCAAAGGCTTCAATATTTTGCACCCTCGCAGCGGCGACTAGCAATTGCTTAAGTTTTTGCAAATCGTTTATACTGCGAAGTTCAGGTGTTAAGGCATTCACTGCCTCTGCCTGGAATTGATCCTCCAGCAAAGCCAAAGTGTTTTCGATGGTGGTCTCTCTGGCGGCTCTTTCCATTTGGCGTTGGTAAAACTTAGATTCTCGCATAAGTTCCTCCGGTATGAGTCGTTCGTACAACTCGGAGTTGTGGACTATACAGCCGAAGAGAGAAGTCGCGTACAGTAAATCCGCTTGGGTCTCCTGATCAACCGGTACAGCCATTGTTATGGCAACACATTCTTGAACCCAACGTTCAAGGTCCATCCTTGCGGGCGGTTTCATGAGCGGTGTGAAGGGCAGGGTCCCGGGTGCCTGCGTCTCTAAAACCGCCTGTCCATCTATCTCAATGAGCCGAATCACTTTATAGCGATTGGTGTGTTCGTAATCGCCCCAACTATAGGTGTACCCGCCTGGGTCGTTCCTGCCCGCGTTTGGGTGAAAGTAGATGACATTTGAGTAGACTGGCATCTGGTGTTCACCGACGAGGTATCCCTGATATTGTGCGTTTCTTGCCCACATTGGTTTGTCTGTACTATCGCGGAGTTGCAATTCGACATGGAGAATGGCTTCGTGCCCGTTGATGTGGATCCGCTTTATGATGTCAGTTTCTCGCTCGATAATCTGCTGCTCGGTGCCCAAGTCAGCCAGCACTTCAACATCGTCTGTGTCCAGTACGAATCGCGAAAGGTCTTCGGCGTGGTCTGCCCATAATTTTTTTCCTATATTGTCGTAGTCTTGTGCCATAGATATAATATACTTGAAACTGTGGAAAAATGTCAAACAAATACGCAATAATCGCGATATTTTTTGGGGGCCTCATCAGGGTCATTCAATTTTAGGAAATTATTGAGTTTCACGGCTTTTTGCAAGGATCCGGTTCGGTTAGGAAACCGAACCTACCGGGAAGGATCCAGTTCGGTTAGGAAACCGAACCTACCGGGAAGGATCCGGTTCGGTTAGGAATGCACGTCGCATGAATCAACGGTATGAAGGTTCTCCGTGTGGCATTCCCCGGGGTGAGTACACCGCAAAACCGAAACTACCGGGTCTGAGATGAAAATTCGAGCGAAAAATGGACAATTGAATGCCCTGAAGATCAGGAGCGAAAACTTGGCGTGTTTCCTACCATAGCATCATAGGTTGGGTTGAACGGTGTTGAGAAGGTATACGTTGGCGCACCAAATACCGCAAATCCAACAGAGCGTTAAGCGCAATCAAGAATGCAGTGAAACCCAACTTTATACCCGCAGCATCCCGGAGGCGTGAAAGCCAAAGCGTTGGGTTTCACTGGGTCTCTGGTGGCTATAGTGTGGATAGAACAAGTTTCGTTTTTCTATGATTTGGACGGTTTTGGTGGTCCCGTTCAACCCAACCTACAGTATCATGAAGCAGTTTTTTCTGAAATTGACACTTATGGTGCGGTTTGAAACCGCACCTGCGGGGATTGACACCTATATAAGTTGACATGTATGATGTGGTTAGGTGAAGTCCGATCATTGATGTCAAACATATTATTTACACATTTTCTTCTGGATTTTAGATGAGAAGTCTGCTATAATTTCCATATATTCTATGGTAGACTAAATAAATTATAGAGGGCAGGACTTGTATGCCCGTTTAAGAAGAAAAGGACACTGTTTGTAAATGAAACACATAAAGATTCCCGGTGTCAGCAAAGACATCTCACACCTGATTCTGGGTACCATGATGTTTTCTCCCACAAGATTTGACTACAGCACTGAAATGCTTGACGCGTTTTTTGAAGCAGGCGGAAATGCGCTTGACACCGCACACGGCTATGGAGGCGGCGATAGTGAGATGCTCATCGGGCTCTGGATGCGGCAACGTGGGAACCGAGACGATGTTTTTCTTATTGATAAAGGTGGACACCCGCAAGGCAGTGTGCCGCGCCCGCGCCTGTCTCCTGAAGAGCTTAAAGCCGATCTTGATGAAAGTCTCACACGGCTTCGTGTGGGTTATATTGACCTTTACATGCTTCATCGCGATGATCCGGTAATCCCCGCCAGTACAATCATTGATTACTTGAACACGGAAATAGGTGCCGGACGTATCCGAGCAATTGCTGCTTCTAACTGGCAACCGGAGCGTATTATTGAGGCTAACAGGTATGCCGACGAAAATGGGCTTGCGGGGTTTGTCTCTTGTAGTAACAATATTAGCCTCGCTGTGCCGATGGAGCCGATGTGGGGTGGGTGCGTTTGCGTCGATGCTGCTGCGCGCGCTTGGCATCAGGAAAGCCAGTTTCCGTTGATGCCGTGGTCATCGCAAGCCCGTGGCTTCTTTAGCGGTGCGTTTACACCGGAGAACCGAGATAATGGAGATATGGTGCGCGTCTATTACAATGACGAAAACTTTGAAAGGCTCACACGTGCAAAAAAATTAGGAGAAAAATACGGCTATACTCCGATTCAAGTTTCTCTGGCTTACTGCTTGAATATCTCGTTCCCAGTTTTTCCGATTGTTGGGCCGGCGACTTTAGATGAAATGGATTCCTCGCTCGGTGCGATGGCACTTGACCTCTCCGATGCTGAAATGAAATGGCTCAATTTGGAAACGGAGGATACGCCACTATGATTATTCGGATCCTCTCGATCCTGTTGAGTTTCCAATTTATCTTTCTCCCGCTCGGCTTTGCGCAAGAAAGCTGAGGTGCCTGAAGCAATCCCGCCATTCCACGCGGTGGGATCGGTGAAGTCAGTTTGACTTCAGGAGAACTGAAGAAATTCCAAAGTACTTTCAGTATGATGCGCTGGTTTGATGCCCAAGGTGGCCATTTTGAAACAAAAGGGATTTCTCCAGATGGAGAAGTAATAGGTGTTCCACGGCACCGCCATCAGGTTACGCTAAATGTTTTTCGCGTTGATGTCGGATTGAAATATCACCTCAATTCTCAATGGATGGTGGAGGCAAATATACCGTACGAGACCAAAACGCAAGAGGCAACGATTGAGGAGCTTCCTAAGTATCCGCTCACCCCTTTAGAGCTGCAAGCGATTGAGCGTAATCGTGACATTCATCATCGGAATGAAACTTACATAGGTTTCGCCGATTCGGATATTTTCTTAGGCTATAGAACGCAAGGTGTGCTGATAGAAAACGATTTCTTGATGGCGCGTATTGGAACAACAATCCCGTTTGGTAAGACGGAAGAGGATCCGTGGAAGTTAGGGGATGCTGGGCTTGAGCATCTTCACATCCAGTTCGGTACTGGTACTTTCAATCCAATCACTGATTTGCATTACAGTCTCCGTGTCTATAAAGGGTTGGGTGCGAATGCCAGTATTCGCGGGAAATTCCCATTCTATGAAAACAGCAAAACGTATCGCGGTTCGAGAGAACTTACCTACACAGGGGGTCTGAATTACCGTCTCAACAATTGGCTTTCGTTGCAAGCAGGCTACCTCGGTATTTATCAATCTTTTGCTTATTGGGCAGGTGAGGTAGACAAAAATACGGGGCTTCTGTTCGGTATGGCATCGTTTGGTGCATCCGTTAGGACACCTTATAACATTCCTTTGTCTCTGACTGTAACGCTCCCGTTACATCAAGAGACGCTTTATGACGATAGTGCTGCGCTGCGCGATGGTACCTACGAGGAGCGGGATGCCTTTGAATTCGGTCCTCTGGTATCATTGACAACTTTGTATGCGTTTTAGGTGTTGGTTTCACCAAAAAAGTGAGAAGATGATAAAACTATTGAAGAACCACTGCACGGCAGAGCGGATCAATTTTAGGGCATCGGTTTCAAGCAGGTGTGCTATGGTGCTGATGGTACTGATTTTTTTTCTTAGCTGCGGCATCCCGAATAATCCGTATCCGAAATCCGAACAGGACGAGGAAATTTATTACAGTACCTTCGACGAAGAACCGAAACACTTTGACCCTGCGGTGTCCTATAGTTCTGATGAATACAGGTTTATCCAACAGATTTATGAACCGCCGCTACAATATCATTATCTGAAAAGACCCTACGAATTGATTCCGTTAACGGCAGAGGCGGTTCCGCAGCCCCGATATTTTGACGCGAGCGGAAAGGAACTACCGCAAGGCGCATCTGCAGCATCTGTTACCCGCGCTGTGTACGAGATTCGTATCCGCCCCGGTATCATGTTCCAGCCGCATCCGTGTTTTGCGAAAACTGAAAGTGGCGCGTTGCGGTATCACAACTTGACAAAAGCCGATTTAAAGGGCTTTCGCGAGATTAAAGATTTCCCGATGACAGGGACGCGTGAACTGACGGCAGCGGATTATGTCTATCAAATTAAACGGATGGCGGATCCGCGTCTCTCTTGTCCTATTCTCAGCACATTGCAGGATTATATTCTCGGCATGGAAGCGTATTCCACTGCCCTCGTAAATTCCCAGACTGACGCGCCTTTTCCTGGCGTAGAGGTTGTGGATCGGTACACTTATCAAGTCACCCTAAAGGCGAAGTATCCACAGTTTGTTTATTGGTTAGCGATGCCGTTTTTTTCGCCGATGCCTGAAGAGGCGATCCGTTTCTATAATCAACCCGCTATCAAAGCGCGAAATATTACGATCGATCGATTTCCTGTCGGAACGGGTGCCTATCGCATGGAAACCCTCATTGCGCATAAAGAGATCGTGCTTGTCAAAAATGAGAATTTTCGGGTGGAACGCTATCCATCAAGCGGTGAAATCGGGGATAGAGAAGCCGGACTTTTGGACGACGCGTGGGAAATTATTCCGTTTATCCCAAAGGCTATCTATAAGTTAGAAAAAGAATATATTCCGCGTTGGAATAAGTTCTTGCAAGGCTATTACGATCATTCGAGCCTCTCATCAGATACGTTTGACAGTGCGGTTGTCTTTAACGATACAGGCGATCCGGCGGCAAGTGAGGCATTGAAAGCGAAGGATATTGTCTTGCGGACCAGTGTTCGCCCCACAACTTATTATCTCGCTTTCAATATGTTAGACGATACGGTGGGTGGATACACCACAGCGCAACAGAAACTCCGCCAAGCCGTCTCAATAGCCTTGGATTACGAGGAGTTTACTGAAATTTTTCTCAACGGACGCGGTGTTGTGTCCCATAGTCCGCTGCCACCGGGTATCTTCGGTTATGAGTCCGGCGAGCAAGGCATTAACCCTTACATGTACGATTGGGATGCAGACACAAACCGTCCAGTTCGCAAATCCATTGAAGCAGCGCGCCGACTCCTTGCAGAAGCTGGCTATCCGGGTGGACAGGATAGCAAAGGAAATCCGCTAATCATCTCTTTTGATAATACGTGGAATTCGGCAGGTGCTACGGCACGTCTGACGTGGATGCGGAAGAAATTAGAACAACTCGGTATTACGATGGAGAGTCGTACCACCGATTACAACCGTTTTCGGGACAAGGTCAAAAACGGGAATTTCCAATTCATCTTTTGGGGATGGAATGCTGACTATCCTGATGCAGAAAATTTTTTGTTCCTTCTCTACGGTCCGAACGGTAAAGTCCGACATGATGGCGAAAATGCTGCGAACTACGATAACCCGGCGTATAATCAACTTTTTGAAGAGATGAAAAATATGGAGAATTCTCCGGAACGGCTGGCACATATTCGTGAGATGCATCGCTTAATACAGCGTGATGCGCCGTGGGTTTTCACGTTTCACCCCGTCAGTTTCGGTTTATCGCATCAATGGGTGAAAAACAGTAAACCCAATTCTTTGGGCGGCGGGACGCTCAAATATCTTCGGGTCGATGCCAAAAGGCGGTCGGACGATCGACACGCGTGGAACCGCCCTGTCGTTTGGCCGCTCTGGCTGTGCCTCGGTGTGTTTATCTTAGGGACGATTCCGGCTGTTATCACAATTTGGAAGCGGGAACGAAAGCCGCAATAGATTTTGTTAGAAACGGGGTTTCAAACTTTACGAACAGAAACGGCGTGAGTTGAAAGAGCGTCTTTATAGATGCCGCCCCTACGGGGCTTGATTCCTGGATCTAACATTCTTCTACAAAGATGCCGTCCCTACGGGACTGAAGAAGTTTTTGAAGTCGTCAAGATTTTCGCGTAGGCTCCGGTTCGGTTAGGAAACCGAACCTACCAGTCTGAGGTCTGGGACGGTTATTTTTTCTTAAATTGACACTTATGGGGCTGGGTAACCCAGCCCCTACGAGCCTACCATGTGTGCAAATAATTATAGGATTTACTATAAGAAGTGATTACTTATATTATTCGACGAATTTTTTATGCGATCCCTATTTTAATAGGCGTGAATCTCATTGTTTTTTTACTCTTTTTTGTCGTCAATTCACCAGACCAGATGGCGCGGCAGATTCTCGGTGAGAAGAATGTTACGCAGCAAGATGTCGAGAATTGGAAAAAACAGAACGGTTATCATCTGCCGCTGTGGTTCAATACAGAGGCATCTGGCATCTCGCACTTTACAGAGACGATTTTCTATCAGAAATCGGTGAAGCTTTTCGTCTTCGATTTTGGGACTTCAGATGCAAATAATATCAATATCACCTCACAGGTCGCGCAGCGCATGTGGCCGAGTCTCGCTATTACTATACCCACACTGTTAATCGGGCTGATGGTGAACATAACGGTTTCAATGATTGTGGCTTACTACCGAGCGACCTACGTCGATTTCTGGGGAACGATTGTTGCGGTGATCGTTATGTCTGTTTCCCAACTGTTCTATATTATTGGGGGTCAGTGGGTATTCGGAAAAATATTGCGACTTTTCCCTATTTCTGGCTATGATACGGGTACGGATATGCTGAAGTTTGTAATCCTACCTGTAGTCATCGGTGTCATCGCTGGTATTGGGGGTGGGATCCGCTTTTACCGAACGATATTCCTTGAAGAGGTAAATCGTGATTATGTGCGCACGGCACGTGCGAAAGGTGTGAGCGAAACGGGTGTCCTCTTCAAACACGCGCTGAAGAATGCTATGATCCCGATTCTAACGAACGTCGTTTTGTCGATTCCGTTTCTCATTATGGGCGGTTTGGTGATGGAGGCGTTTTTCGCGATTCCGGGTTTGGGAAGTTTTATAATTGAAGCGATTCAAGCCCAAGATTTTGCGATTGTGCGCAGTATGGTTTATCTGGTTTCTGTGCTGTATATTATCGGTTTGTTACTTACCGATATTAGTTATACTTTAGTTGATCCGCGTATCCGATTTGAATAAGAAAGTAGAAAATGATCTCACAAAATAGAAGTTATCAGATTATGCAAGGCGTGATGAGCGTTCTATTAGGGTGTATCAGTATCGCCTTATTGGTAACACTCTGGCATTCAGGGTATCCGCATGTGATTCTGACTGCCTTTCTGGCTGTAGGGATCACGCTAATTTTTTCCGGTGATTATCTTCTGAACCCCTTCAGACTCCCGGTTACATCCCTAAAACAGGAACTCGCGAGCGACATCGGTCTGATCGCTTACGGCGTGCTTTATTTTAGCATCGCTATGTCAGAACTCCTTCAGCCGCGTTGGTTCACTGTCGGCTTACCCGTTTTTTTGCAACCTGTCTGGGTGCGGCGCGGATTAGCAGGTGTCGGGATCGTCCTGATCGTTGCAGGCATTTATGGCATCTATCATTTATCTGCAGCGCAATTATCCGATAACTCGCCAGAATAGCACAAGTTGCCACCTGTTTATACATATAGCACTCCGCTGGAGTGCAAGAGTTAAATACACCGTTTTCTATAGATATATCACCCCTCTGGGGTGGGAAGTGTCTGAAAAACTGTATTGAAACGCTCAAAACCATTAGTAGCAACTTGGGTTAGAATAGCATAAGGCTGAAAGCGTTTCGTGCGT
>JAGFCB010000018.1 GCA_022394775.1 Candidatus Poribacteria bacterium | reverse complement strand
ATGGCAATTCGTGTAGCAATCAACCACAAATCCCTTTACCAATACGACCGGCTTGTCAACTTGTCGCCACACGTCTTTCGATTGAGACCCGCTGTCCACTGTCGAACACCAATTGAAGCGTATTCGTTTAAAGTTGAACCCGAGAACCACTTTATTAATTGGCAGCAAGATCCGTTCGGCAATTACCAAGCGCGCGTTGTTTTTTCAGAGCCGACACGTGCCTTATCTGTTGAAGTCGATCTTGTCGCGGATATGACCGTTATCAATCCGTTCGATTTTTTCCTCGAAACCAGTGCCGAGCACTATCCTTTTTTCTACGAAGTGCAGCTCAAACAAGAACTCGCGCCCTTCCTTGAAGTGAAAGAGAGCGGTCCCTTACTGACTGCTTGGTTGGCAGATATTCCCCGGACGCAGGAGAAACTCATCGACTTCCTTGTCGATATTAACAGAACCTTACGGGAAAATGTAAAATACACTGTCCGGATGGAACCCGGGGTACAGTCCTGCGAGGAAACGTTAGAAAAGCAGATCGGATCATGCCGAGATACAGGATGGCTGCTCGTTCAAATCTTACGACATCTCGGCTTAGCGGCCCGCTTTGTTTCTGGGTACCTCGTCCAACTCGTTGCTGATCAGAAACCTGTAGACGGCCCCGCTGGCCCTGCTCAAGATTTCACCGACTTGCACGCGTGGTGCGAGGTTTACGCGCCCGGCGCAGGATGGATAGGTTTAGACCCAACATCCGGACTATTTGCCGGAGAGGGGCATATCCCCTTGGCGTGCGTGCCGGATCCGGTGAGCGCAGCACCTGTTACGGGTTACACAGATCCCTGTGAAACGGAATTCACTTATAGCAATACCGTTCAGCGTATCCACGAAGACCCGCGCGTGACGAAACCTTATACAGAGGCACAGTGGGCTAACATTAATACCCTCGGTCAGCAAGTCGACCAGGATATAGTTCGTAACGACATTCGACTGACAATGGGCGGTGAGCCTACTTTCGTATCAATTGACGATACAGACAGCCCTGAATGGGATACAGAGGCGGACAGTCCAAGAAAAAGGGTGTTAGGGGCAACACTTCTACAACGTTTGCATAATAGTTTCGGATCCGGAGGGGCACTCTACTACGGACAAGGAAAATGGTACCCGGGTGAACCTTTACCGCGTTGGAAGTATGGGTGTTTTTGGCGCAAAGATGGGGTGCCCGTTTGGCAGAACCATGGACTGCTTGCCGAGCCTCATAAAGATTACGGCTTCGGTATTCAAGACGCAGAAAGATTTACACGTTTCCTCACAGAACAACTGAACATCGCACCGAATCGGATACTTCCAGCTTACGAAGACGCTCTCTATTTTCTCTGGACAGAGGATAGACTTCCTGTCAATATTGATCCGCTCAACTTCGATTTCAAGGAAGCGTCTGAACGCCAACGACTTGCGCAGCTGCTGCAAACGGAGAGCCTTGGCGCGCCGATGGGTTACGCGCTACCCTTACGTTGGAGTCTGGTAGACGAGGCGTGGGAGAGTTGTACATGGAATTTCAGAGATGGACGCATGTTCTTAATCCCCGGGGACTCACCGATAGGTCTTCGTTTACCCTTGGAGTCTATACAGTCGGTGTTACCTGAAGAACGTGAACCGCTTTATGAACGGGACCCACTTGAACCGCGTGAGGCGGATTTGGACGCATCGGGGCAAGCGAACAGACAAGGCAAAAATGTGGGCAGTACACCGACCGCAGAAGACGGTGAAGAGCAGGTGATCTTTCATACCGCCCTCTGCGTTGAACCGCGTGAAGGGCGGTTGCATATCTTTATACCCCCCTTGACGCATCTTGAGCATTATCTTTCGTTCCTTGAGGCAGTTGAAGCAACGGCACAAGCGTTAGACATGCCTGTGATTCTCGAAGGATACGAAGTTCCCCACGATTGGCGAATTCAATCGCTGAATGTGACACCGGATCCCGGGGTAATTGAGGTCAACGTCCATCCGGCGGAAAATTGGGATGAACTCGTTCATAATACCACTACGCTTTACGCACAAGCGCGGTTAGCAGGACTGAGTGCCGAAAAATTTATGTTAGATGGTCGGCACACCGGCACCGGCGGTGGTAATCATGTTGTCATTGGCGGTCGTACACCCGCTGATAGTCCATTGTTACGGCAGCCGCACCTGTTGCGAAGCCTTATTACGTATTGGCAGCACCATCCAGGTTTGTCGTATCTCTTTTCTGGAACCTTCATCGGCCCGACAAGTCAGGCACCGCGTGTAGATGAAGGGCGGTATGAACAACTCTATGAACTTGAGGTCGCTTTTGGACAGATCCCTGATAACGACGCAGAAGACGTGGAGCCTTGGTTGATTGATCGGCTGTTACGGCACTTGCTGGTAGATCTCACTGGCAATACGCATCGCGCAGAGTTTTGCATCGACAAACTCTATTCTCCCGATTCGGCGAGCGGGAGGCTTGGACTACTGGAAATGCGGGCTTTCGAGATGCCACCACACGCACAGATGAGTATTGTACAGATGCTGCTGATACGTGCTTTGGTCGCTAAATTCTGGAATACGCCATACAAAGGTGAACTGGTACGCTGGGGAACGGAACTACACGATAGGTTCATGCTTCACCACTATGTCCGCGCTGATATACAAGAAGTGGCTACTGAACTTCAAGAAGCAGGCTATCCGTTTGAAATGGCGTGGCTCGACCCCTTCTTTGAATTCCGTTTCCCGAAATTGGGGGCTGTAAACGTCCAAAATATTGAACTTGAATTACGGATGGCGATTGAACCGTGGCACGTATTAGGTGAAGAGGTAACGCGGGCAGGTACCTCACGTTTTGTTGATTCTTCTGTTGAGCGTCTTCAGATAAAAGTGAGTGGCCTGACGGATTCCCGATATATCGTTACATGCAATGAACGACGCTTAATACTCCACAATACAGGGACACAAGGAGAATACGTTGGGGGTGTACGCTATCGCGCGTGGCAACCCCCATCCGCATTACATCCTATGATCGGTGTTCACTCACCACTTGTTTTTGACATCGTTGACACGTGGAACGGACGATCGATAGGCGGTTGTACCTATCACGTCTCACATCCAGGCGGCAGACACTACGATACATTTCCAGTTAACGCCTATGAAGCGGAGGCACGGCGGACGAGTCGTTTTGGTGCTGATGGACATACACCCGGTGTTATTCAATCGCAGCCCGCGGGACCCGCGACTGGGTATTTTCTGGCTGAAGGCACGCCTCCGGGACCAATGGTGGCTCCACCAGAAGAGACGAATGCTGAATACCCGTATACACTGGATCTCCGCCGAACGCTTTAGGGGTTATCGGGGAAACAGTTATAAGTTCGGTTTTCCGCAACCTCTTAGCTTATAACTTATAACTTATAACTTTATGACTGATACAAAAAATTGGAAGTCAATCGGTGATGACTACCACGCCGCTAAATTTTCTGGTCCGCCTCACAATGAACAGATTGATGAGATGCTAAGTCAGGGTAGACAGATCAATCCGCACTGGCACGATTTCATGAAAGCACTGGATACCCTTGGGCTTTCGGAGATGGAGTCTCGGCACAAAGAGGTGCAACGGCTGCTGCGTGAGAACGGGGTCACCTATGTCGTACACGGGGAGCGGCAAGGACATCGTCCATGGGAATTGGATCCGATTCCACTGATTATTTCAGAAGGAGACTGGCAAACTATTTCTACCGGGCTTACGCAACGTGCGGAACTGCTAAACCTAATCTTGATGGATCTTTACGGAGAACGGCGTTTGATCGCGGATGGGCTGATACCACCAGAAGTGATTTATGCACATTCCGGGTTTTTACGCACTTGCGTCGGAATTACACCTACTGATTCCCGTTTTCTCTTGAACTATGCTGCTGATTTGGCGCGGGGATCGGACGGTAGAATGTGGGTGCTCGGTGATCGGACACAAGCACCATCAGGTGCAGGGTACGCACTCGAAAATAGGACAGCACTCGCTCGGGCACTTCCCAATTTTTTCGGAGAAGTCGGGGTTCACCGGCTTTCCTTCTTTTTTCGGTCATTACAGAACAGCGTGTTGGATTTACCCCTGCAATATGAATTTGGGCAACTTGAAAGTGCTACACGTATTGCTCAACACCGAACGGATAATCCGCATGTCGTTGTGCTAACGCCTGGACCGCTCAACGAAACCTACTTTGAGCACGCCTATATCGCAAATTATCTCGGTTATACCTTGGTGCAGGGTGATGACTTAACTGTTTGGGATGGACGCGTCTGGTTGAAATCGCTTGACGGCTTACGTCCGGTGGATATTATTCTCCGTCGCGTAGACGATATCTTCTGTGATCCGTTGGAACTTCGTCAAGATTCTCGCCTCGGTGTTGCGGGTTTGCTGGAAGCGGTTCGACAAAAAAATGTGATTGTTATAAACCCATTGGGCAGCGGTGTTTTGGACAATCCGGGACTGATGCCATTCTTACCAGGTATCGCAAAACATTTAATGGGCGAAGACCTGCGGCTTCCATCCGCCGCGACGTGGTGGTGTGGAGAACCGAAACAGAAAGATTATGTGTTGGCGAATCTCAAGAAATTGGTTGTCAAACCGATTTATCGCCAACCCGGTGGACGACCTCTGTTTGGAACTGAACTCAGTGAAGCTGAACGCGATACCCTCTGCACCCGGATTAATGCCGAGCCGCATCTCTACATCGGTCAGGAATATATCCATTTCTCTACAACACCTTCACTGATTGAGGGCAAACTTGAACCGCGCCGTGCGATTCTCCGTAGTTTCTTATTTGCTGAAAAAGACGGGTACGCTGTGATGCCGGGCGGGCTTACCTGCTGTGAAGGCAAGACAGAGAAAATGACAGTCTCAATCCAAAGCGGTGGTGTTAGTAAAGATACTTGGATCCTCGCGCCGGAACCGGAACCGCATATCAGTTTATGGCAACAGCGAACTGGACGGATGCAAACCGCTGGGCCATCCGAAGGTCTGTCAAGCCGGGCAGCTGAAAATCTATTTTGGGTGGGACGCTATGCAGAACGCGCTGAAGGACACGCACGACTGCTCCGGATTATGCTGGATAAAGCCAAAATGGGGAAGATGGGTTTAGAAACATCCCGTTTAGGACAGGTATCACCTGCCAGACTGTTCACGGAGACCTTCGGCGATGATGCACGGGAAGTCTCTGAACTCACCTATCTTCGGAGTATGCTCCGCTCTCTGACGGGCTTAACCTCCTCACATCCAAGTTTCGCCAATAAAAGCGAGCAATCGTTGGAGGCTGAGCTTCTCTCAATTATGCTCGACACAGAGAACAGAGGTAGTTTAGTCTCAACACTTCAAGCACTCGTAAATGCCGCGTACGCAGTCCGGGATCGGTGGTCTACTGACACTTGGCGTGTGATGAACAATATCGAGAATCTATGTGCTACGCTCGAAAAAAGTATCCCGGAAAACGGAGACGCAGGCACACAGATATTGACAGACCTTGTGTTGCAAGAGGCTGAACTGGCTTCACTCGATCAACTCATGATTTTTCTCTCAGCATTGAGTGGACTTAATGCCGAAAGCATGACACAGACCATCGGTTGGATTAGTTTGGATATCGGACGGCGTATCGAACGTGCCCTCCTTCTCATCGTGCTGTGTCGTTCAAGCCTCGTTGCTGTGCAAGACGAATGGGTCGAAGATCTACTGCTTGAATCTGTCCTTGCCGCCGCTGAATGTCTCATCACTTATCGGAGCCGCTACCGTTCGGCTTTACACTTTCCAACGGTACTTGAGTTACTCCTTCTTGATGAAGATAATCCGCGTGCGTTGCTCTATCAACTCAAACGACTTGAAGAACAGATCCGTGTGTTACCAAGAGAAAAACTTGGCTACCGACTTAGTGAAGAAGAACGACTCATCTTGGAGGCTTTAACTCAGCTGCAGCTTTCTAATACAATTGATCTCGCAGAACGTTCAGAGCACACAACACAACGCACAGGATTAGAAAAACTCTTAGTCCGTCTCGCACAAATACTGATTGAGATTTCTGATGTACTGACCCGCACCTATTTCAGCCATATCCAGAGACCGCAACAGCTAATTACAACAGACGGGCCCGCATAACTCATGAACTATAAGATTACCCATAAGACTGAATATAGTTATACGCATCCAGTGAATCTCTGCTATAACGAAGCGCGTCTGACCCCGCGGAATTTTGATTACCAAGACTGTACGGATAGCCAATTCGTTGTTGAACCTGAACCCAAGGAATGCAGAGAACGTCAGGACTTTTTCGGGAACACCGTCTACTATTTCACGATCCAGCAGCCCCATAACCAGCTCACCGTTACGGTTACGAGCCGGGTAGATGTCACCGGCAGGGAGATGCAACGGAATTTCGCTGAGCATCTATCTTGGGAAGCGGCGCACCAGCAGCTACATACAGATGTGGACCCAGAAATTTTGGAGATACGGCAGTACATTCTCAATTCACCAATGATTCCGCTGATGCCTGAACTCCGGGCTTATGCTGAACAGTCGTTTACCAAAGATCGTCCGTTGTTAGAAGCCGTTGAAAATTTAAGCACTCGCCTCTACACCGATTTTACTTATGATCCGGGTTTCACTACAATCGCAACCCCGTTGGATGATGTGATAAAGCACCGCCGAGGCGTTTGTCAGGATTTCGCGCATCTCGGCATTGGCTGCTTGCGTGCTCTCGGATTCGCTGCCCGTTACGTCAGTGGCTATATTGAGACAGAACCGCCACCTGACACAGAACCCTTATCAGGTGCGGATGCGTCCCATGCATGGTTTTCCGTCTATCTTCCCCGACTCGGTTGGCTGGATTTCGACCCGACGAATAATCAGATGCCCGCAGAGCAACACATCACGCTCGCTTGGGGCAGGGACTACGCAGATGTGACACCGCTGAAAGGGGTCGTCTTCGGAAGCGGCACCCATGAATTATCTGTCGCAGTAGATTGCAAACGGGAAAATTTTTAACCATTCGCAAGGCGTTAAAACAGTGGGTTTCAGTTAAAATAGCTAAAATAGCGCGTAGCTTAGAACGAAGTGGAAAGCGGATCTACGGAGATGAACGTGAAAACCACCAACCGACCTAACCGAACCGCAAGGAAACTTAAAAAGACTGTAGCGCGTAATGAAATGGAGCGCGGATCTACGGAGAGAGACTTTATCTATACAATAACCCTAACCGAACCGCAAGGAAACTTAAAAGAATGAGGATTGAAGCGTTTCAGAAGCAAATCGAAGCCATTTATTACACGCGTGATGCCGAACGCGGCGTGCCGCTAACCTTCACATGGTTTGTTGAAGAAGTCGGCGAGTTAGCAAAAGAGATCCGCAAACAGCCACAGGATATGCAACGACTTCGCGAAGAATTCGCTGATGTATTTGCGTGGCTCGCTACCTTAGCGAGCCTACTCGGTATCTCTTTAGAAGACGCAGCACAAATTTATGCCGAAGGCTGCCCGAAATGCAACGCAACCCCTTGTGGCTGTTAGCGCGTAGGTAGGCTTAATTTCCGTTTAAGAACCGATCGAAGTTGCCACCGAAAAGGTTGTTCACATCTCGTTCGATTTCTGACGAGGTAAGTGTCCATCCGACATCAAGCAACGTTTGGTATTTCTCCACCAGAACGTCTGCGATAATCCGACGCGAGTGTTTCCACTTGTAGACAAGTTGATCCAAGATCCGGGCATCCGAATGCTGAGGGATAACACTCAAACCCAGCAATTCAAGCCGCTCGCGTGTGATCTCCTCAATGACACTCGGATTGTTCATAAACCACCAGCACCCGAATATCATCAGATTCTTGAATTTCCGTCCGATAACACACAATTCATGCTGGTTTTCGCGGGACAGAAGCGTCACAAGGAACTTATTCTCTGGATTTTCACGGAGCAGTGTTTCCAGACTCGTCAGATCCGCTTTCCCACTGCCGTCGCCTGCCATCTGGAGTTGCGGATTAACTGCACGTTTCACACCAATCATCAACGCGAACGGGACGTTAAATTCACGAGAGATTGGTAAGATGCAATTGTCGAAGAGTCTCCCCAAAACACCGTCTTCTGGATATTGGAAATCCGGCGGGAGCGAGACCGCCATATACTTCGGGTTCATCCGCTGGATCCACGTCTCTAAAAATCGGCGGATCTCTTTGTAGGTTTTCTCTGTCGATAGATTTGGATCGACATCATAGCCGAGACCGCGAAGGTGTTCGTAACCGGTTTCTTGATAGGTGTTTATAAGGACATCCATCCGTAGCGCCGCTTCAAAGCGCGCATCGCCAGTGTCACCGGACTCCCAT
This sequence comes from Candidatus Poribacteria bacterium, assembly GCA_022394775.1. Lineage (GTDB taxonomy): Bacteria > Poribacteria > WGA-4E > WGA-4E > WGA-3G > WGA-3G. The sequence continues at coordinate 51,070 of JAGFCB010000018.1, read as the reverse complement.
ACCGGTGCCTCCGCTGAATCAAACGGATCGTTCGTCATCACCACTTTAGAGACTTTCGAGCGTTCAAAGACCGTATCAATGAAGGCTTCAACGGTCGTATCCGCAAAGTAGGCACGATAGTCTTGCAGATTGCGTGAACCGACATCCAAGCCCAATTCATTTAACGTTGTCACGACCCCGCGGCACGCCTCACTCACGGGTGAGTTCTCAATGAAAAGCGTCTGCCATATCAAGTTAGCCTGTTCTGCCTTTGTCATCGCCCAAAATTGATCGTAAGAGACATCGGATTTACGGAAGACTTCAGCGATAAGATAGTGGTAAGTAAGCAATTCATCTATGCCCCACAGTAGCAGGTCACCAAAGGGTGGACTAAAGAGATGTGTGTGGATATCTGTAATGCTTTGCGTGTTAACCGTATCTAAAACGACGGCTTTCAGCTGTTCTGTGGTCGCGATTGCTTGTGTGTTTGTGTTCATCTAATCCTCCAGCTTCTGAAAAATTAATTAGAAAAAACGGACGTTGACACCTTCTCTTCAAAACGTGTGCAAATAATTACGGGTTCTACTATAAAACAGAACCGAACGGCGGATATTCCAATCCCCATTGTGTTCTAACTGTATCCATCGTTTTGATAATAGATAAAGATTCATCCAGCGGCATAATATCGCTTTCGAGTTTGCTGTCGCGCAAACAGTTGATTACCTCAATCGCTTGGTATTCATAACCATTTACAGTGAATGGGATTTCGACCCGCAGCGGTTCCTTGTCAATGACTTCAAGCGTCGCAGAGGTCGCGCGCGAAAAGTTGGGAATATGGATCGCGCCTTTTGTGCCGAAGATACGTGCTTCATGCGAGGTCCGCATCGTAATAGCGCAGGATAAGTTCGCAATGTGTCCAGCATCATAGCCGAGCAAAATCGCGGCGCGTTCATCAACACCGGTCTTCCCGATGTGCGCCAAACTTGTGATGTCCGTTGGGGTACCGAACACCATAGACGCCAAAGAGACGGTATAAACGCCAATATCCAGCAGCGCGCCACCTGCCAGTTTCGGACTGAACAATCTACCCCCCAAATTCTCAGGACTGAGTTCCACCCGATTCCCGAAATCTGCCGTTAGCATGCACGGTTCACCTATAGCACCATCAGCCAACCACTCTCGGACTTTAACCATCACAGGAATGAAGCGTGTCCACATGGCTTCCATAAGAAACTCTCTGCGTTCGCGTGCACACGCTATCAACGCTTCAGCCTGTTCGGTGTCCACAGTGAACGGTTTCTCGCATAGAACCGATTTCCCCGCCTCCAGACACAGGATCGCACATGCTTTGTGAAAAGGGTGCGGTGTCGCGACATAGACAACATCTACCTCAGAATTTGCTGCCAGTTCAGCGTAATTACCGTGTCTATGCGGGATGTCAAACGCATTTGCGAATGCATCAGCTCTCTGGAGGTTACGTGAACCAACGGCAACAATCTCAGCATCAGGAATCGCTTTCAATGCATCAGCGAACTTATGTGCAATACCACCCGGACCGAGTATACCCCATTTTATCTTTTCCGACATTCGGATATCCTTTTTCCATGAGAGCATGCTGATTTAACAAGAAAGCGAAGCGCTGTCGTTTAAATCAGTAATTTTTAATAAACAACTCATTCCCTTTTGCAGCACTCGCTTTCCGATAATTGTTCATCCCGTATTGCAATGTCCACTCCTGAATTTCGGCAAAATCGAAGAGTTCCCTAATAACGGGTGAGTCGTCGTATGTAATTAACCATTTGTGTGGACACTTCCTCATGTTTTTAGCGAACTCCGCGTGATCAAATGCAGTATGGAGATTGCCTCTCACACCGTATAATTTTGACTCTGTTGCTTTCCAATAGGGTGGATCGAGAAAAATAAACACATTGTCACCCGCTTGGAAAAGCACTTCAGTGTAATCGTCGTTTGTGATTTTAATCCCAGAAAGATGAGGCGATATATTTTTCACGCGTTCAATAGACGAATCCGTAAAACGCTTCTCGTAAGCGGATTGTGAATATCCGCCGGAATCTACGATCCCAGAGAATGTGATTCGATTGAGTACGAAGAATCGCACTGCCCGCTGAAATTCACAGAGCGCGTTTCGGTTTTGGTTCAGTTGATCTTTCGTCAGCGTCAACTCTTCAAATAGAGCACGACCATCGGTGGTGATTGTATGTGTTTCTCTCAGTGCCACAACCAAGTCTCGCGGATTGTCTCTTACCACCTTCCAGAAACAGTTTCCAGAAACAGTAAAGATCGTAGTTGAGGTCATTAATCCAATAGGATTTGATACGCTCTTGAAAGAGGTTTGAGATCGCAAAAAAGACGGAACCGCCCCCGACGAAAGGTTCGCGAAATTCTGATATATTCAGCGGAACATGCGGCAGAATTTGTTTGAGTGCCCTTGATTTACCACCGGGATAGCGTAATGGGCTTTTTGGTGATTTAGTTTTTTTCAAGCTTTAGTCTTTGATTTTGCTGGTAATGAAGCTAATGATTTCTTCAGGGGGATGTTTACCAAATCGGATGTAAACACCGCGGAAGTTTTCAAGGCGTGTCGGGCGGGCGAACGGGCTGAGGAGGACACCGTTCGCGTCAACATAAAAACTACGAAACGTTTCCCAAGGCCGTTCCAATTTGTAGAAACAGCAGCTGGTAATAATGAGTTTATCTGTTTCAAACTGGTGGTGAAACGGCAGAAAATATTTGTAGAGCGATCCGATGAGAAAAATAGCAGACAGGATCGCGACATAAATTAATTGGAAACCCAGATAGATGAAGAGCAAAAGAAGTGTCAGAAAAAGCCCTAACAGCACAGACTTGCGCCGATTCTCAACGAGTGGATGCACTGTCCATGAAAGTGTTGTAGGCGCGTGCGACATACTAAAACTTTTTCTGCGATATGTGAGTGAAACTATTCCGTTGTATCTGTTACGCCACCATCAATTTCTGTCTTTGATGCGTCTTGGGCATCATCGGCACTGTCTCCATCCGTTGTGGTTTCAACCGTCCCTTCACCTGTCGTAGTATCAGCAGGCTCGGTGGTGGCTTCTTGCGTCGTTGTCTGCTCAATTGGTGCAAGTTCACCGCCAGTCCCTTCGCCGTAAAAACGCATCAGGAAAAGCGAGATCACCATGAACGCAATTGCAAGCCAAGTCGTCAGTTTACCGAGAAAAGTCGCGGCACCCCGTCCACCGAGAACGGACTGCATCTCGGCGCCACCAAACGCGCTTGATGAAAGCCCTTCCCCTTTACTGTCCTGTAACAAAATAATCAGCGTCAAAACGATGCAGACCGGGACAAAGAGGAACAATATAAAACCCATGATAATTCCCATTTAACAATTCCCTCCTAATTTTTTAAATCTCCTTGCGGTTAATCAGGTGTGTTTCTCCTTCAAGTGCCTTTCTTAAATCCGTTTTCCATTTCATCTAACTGCTTAACCGGCTACTGATTACTGACGACTAACTGCCATTTTCACGATTTGTGCAAACGATTCCGCTTCAAGGCTCGCACCGCCAACGAGCGCGCCATCTACATCGGGCTGCGCCATCAGTTCTGCTGTATTTTCGGGCTTAACACTGCCTCCGTATTGAATGCATAGCTGTGATGCTGTTTCCACTGAGTGAGACTTCGCCAACAACCCTCGAATGAAGTTGTGAACCTCCTGCGCTTGATCTGGTGTAGCGGTTTTTCCAGTACCGATTGCCCACACCGGTTCATAAGCGATAACACAGGATAGTAGTTCCGCAGCGGATAAGCCTACGATACCACCCGTAACGTGGTCCTCAATCACAGCTTCTGTCCGTCCTGTTTCCCGCTCTTCAAGCAGTTCACCGACACAAATGATCGGTTTCAAGTCGTGTGCTAACGCCGCTTTCACTTTCTGATTGACGCTTTCATTCGTCTCACCGAAGTATTGCCGCCGTTCCGAGTGCCCGATAATGACGTAATCACATCCCACATCTTTAAGCATTGGCGCGGAGACCTCACCGGTAAACGCACCGCTATCCTCTGAATAGACATCCTGCGCTGAGAGGCAAATGTTGCTGCCCGCTATCGCATCGCTAACTGCAGCAAGCGCGGTAAAAGGTGGAGCAACGATAATTTCAACGCCGTTAACATCAGCAACCGACGCTCTTAACGCCGTTGTGAGCGCGACCGCTTCCGAAATCGTTTTGTTCAGTTTCCAATTTCCAGCAATGATAGGTGTCCGCATAGTCCTTTCCATTAGAGTGTGCGCGCAACAAGTTCAACGAGACGGTTGGAGTAGCCCCATTCGTTATCATACCACGAAAGGACTTTGATGAGTCCATCTTCAATCACTTTAGTGAAAGGACCGTCAAGCACGGAGGAGAGTTTGTTCCCATTGAAATCCGATGAGACAAGGTCGAGTTCCGAATAACCGAGAATGCCATCCAAGCTGCCTTCTGCTGCTTCTTTCAGCGCAGCGTTGACCGCTTCCGCACTCGGTCTCTTCTTAAGATCAACAGTGAGGTCAACTACAGAAACGTTTGGTGTCGGCACACGGATTGCGAACCCATCAAGTTTACCGTTCAATTCGGGTAGGACTTTACCTACTGCAACGGCGGCACCCGTTGTCGTCGGAATCATGGAGAGCGTCGCTGCCCGGGCGCGGCGCATATCCGAATGCGGAAAATCATGAACCCTCTGGTCGCCCGTATACGCGTGAATAGTCGTCATTAATCCGCTCTCAACCCCGAATGTTTCATGCAACACCTTTGCGACCGGTGCGAGGCAGTTCGTTGTACATGAGGCGTTAGAGATGACGTGATGTTCTGACTTATCGTATTTATCGTCGTTCACACCAATAACAATCGTGATGTCCTCACCCTTCGCGGGGGCAGAGATAACCACTTTCTTTGCACCGCCAGATGTGATATGTTTCTCAGCGTCTTCCCGTGCCGTGAAAAAACCGGTAGATTCAATAACGACATCCGCACCGAGCTCGCCCCACGGTAGACTGCCGGGGTCGCGTTCGGCGAGCACCTGTATCTCTTTTCCGTTGACCACTAAACCGTCGTCTGTGGCGGCGATCTCATCCGAAAGAATACCGTGGACAGAGTCATATTGTAGAAGATGTGCAAGTGTCTCCGGGTTCGTCAAATCGTTGATAGCCACGAATTCTATATCTAACGCAGGATTCTGCAACGCCGCTCGAAAGGCGTTACGACCAATCCGACCAAAACCATTTATACCTACTTTAGTTGACATAGGACAGACAAATTCCTTTGTAAATATTCTTTTCTTCTAAAAAATTTCAAAAATGTTAGCACGTAATGGAATGGAGTGCGGATTTAAGAGACGCACGCAGGAACTCTAAACGCACTTCATTTTTTCGCAAGGTAAAATTAAAAAGCCGTTACAGGGCTTTCTTTCCTAATAGCAAGTTTTAGAACCCGCAAGCCATAACACCCAGAGAAAAGAACATGCGGAGTTTTCAAAAATATCGGCTTGCAAGCGATGCCCCTTGATATGCTATTATCCAATTTTCGTGATTTAAAACCTTTTTAATTATACCCTAAAATGCAGTAAATTGCAAGTGCCGCTTAAGCCAAAGGTATTCACTCATCGGATTGTCTGAATATATTAGGATTTAGGCAGCCCCCTTGCAGGCGGGGTTTCAAACCCCGCCTGCATGCGTCGTAGGTTCGTTATCTGGAAAAATGTGTAAGTCCTATATATGTTACTTATGGACGCAGACCCTGCAAATCTCGGATAACACAGATTGTTAGGTTTTGTTATCCGAAACCGGTCTGAAATTTGGAGAATTGAATGACTCTGAATCCATCTGATTTTTATTGATATTTTTAGGAGCATCTGTTATATTCTTTGCAGAGGTGATTGAATGCGATACATCAGGATTATAAAGGAATTCATCATAATTATTATTTTTAGTAAAATCGAAAAATAAATCAACACTTTAAGAAAATAACAAACCTACCCCCAATGCAGGGTTTTTGCTGGAGGTGTTTTTGCTTGGGTATTTCTGCGTATTGCTTGGGTGTTTCTGCGGATTTCTTCAGGGTTTGGAACCCAGCCTTCTATGGATGTTTCGTTAATTGTAGGTTTTACTATAACAAAAAACCCTCAACTTTAGTATACTTCATAGCAACTGCAATCTATCTGTAAAAACAACAAAATATGTCAAATTTAAGTCTCCCGCTCAACGTCTCGGTCCCATGGACAAAGCGAATTTCAATTTATATACTATGCTTCCTGCTCGCGCCTTGTATATTCACATCCATTGGTCATGCGCAACCACACCTCGTCTTCGTTGTAGGCGAAAATGAGTACCGCTCTGAGGTAACAATGCCCGCGTTGGCGCAGGTCTTAGCAGACCACTACGGCTTCCGCACTACACTCCTCATCGACGACGTACTTGGAGGCGGCGAGGCGAACAGCATCAACGGTCTTGATGCCTTAGAGACTGCCGACCTCCTCGTTTTGTATCTGCGGTTTCGTCAACTGCCTGATGCCCAACTTGCGTTATTACAAAAGTACATCGACCGGGGCGGTCCCATCGTCGCGTTCCGTACAACGACGCACGCCTTTGCCTACGAAGAAGCAGATCCGCGTGCAATGTGGTGGAATAATTTCGGTGCTCGCGAGCTCGGTGCACCGTGGATTTACCACTACGGACACGACGCAAGCACCGATGCTACAACCGTTGGCAATCATCCAATCCTTACAGGTGTGAGTCCAGCGTTCCACGTCCGCTCTTGGACTTACCACGTGCGCCCCGACTATCCTCCGAAAGATGCCCAAATTTTAGTACAAGGTCGTCCTGTCTTTCCCGAAGGGGAGCGCGGCGGGGCAGAGACAGTCAATCCAATTGCATGGACGCACACGCATTCCGGCGGTGGACGCGTGTTTACAACGACAATGGGACACCCAGAGGACTTCAGAGTGAGCGACTTTCGTCGCCTTGTCGTTAACGGTGTCTATTGGTGCCTCAACCGCGAAGTCCCGCACCGCTATCCACCCGGTTGGCGTGCTAACACCGGGCAGCCGTGGCGGGATATGGATTATGGTCCTTACCTCTCTACAGCTGTCGCCGCGAATGCGAATAACCTTACTTACAAAGGCATTGTTATCCCGCTCACCCCAGATCTCGCAAGTGGCACAGTGGTATTCGACACAGACTTGTTGCGCTACTCCGCAGGTTGGATAGATGGGTTGATTGACTTCGCCGATGTTGCCTATAACGGTTGGCATCAGAGTTTTCCTTCGATCGAGGGGAAACTGCTGTGGGAAAACCGGGTCGGACCCGGTTGGGCGAAGGATGGCAGCTTCGAGGATACACGCGCTGTGCCTTTTGGTCCCTTGCCCAAGGATTGGGCGCATTGGAAAGGATTGTATCTTCACGGTAACACGGTTGTTTTGTCTTATACAGTAGGGACTCGCTCGGTGTTGGAAACCCCGTCGCTTGAAAGCGAAGAAAAAGGGTTCGCTTTTGCCCGTACTTTCCATCTCAGCCCATCTGCATCGAGTGCACTGGTCCGTATCGCAACAATCCGTGCCGCGGAAGTATCCGCCTTACACGAGTTTCCACGGGGCACCGCGGTCGCCCTATGTCCGCAAGGGATAGCACCTGGAGCACCAGGCAGTCTGCTCGCTGCTTTGATTGACGCGCCGGAAGGCACACGGTGGGAGCCAGTGGAAGACGAACTCCGCGTCCGGTTTCCGCCATCTGAACAAGCAATCTCCGCTAAAGTTCTCATCGCTCCAGCGATCCAGGATCCACTCGAATTGGATGTGTGGACACAATTCGTTGAAACCTCGCCGCCTGTGGTGGATTTGACGGAGTTAATCCAAGGAGGTCCGCAACGTTGGTCGGAAAAACTTGTCACGACTGGAGACATTGATATACAGCGGCAGCTGAAGGTAGAAACTTTGGAAATCAACGCGGAAACAGCGACTTGGCACTTGGAAAAAGATGGATACCTTCCGACAGTGCTTTCGATTGATAATCTGTCGCCAATCCTTGAAGGTGTCGGTGGTGCGGATCAATGTATAGCTGTCCTACGTCCGCTCACCGAAACCACACAGTCTGCATCGGTAGATGAACATAGAAGCGACCCCGCTTTGGTCGGACACTGGCATTTCGAGGAGGGCAGCGGTTCGCATACCGTAAGTGCAACACCGGAGAAGACAGCAATTGTGCTTGATGGGGTTCGTTGGGAAGCCGGGCAGTGGGGTGATAGCCTCGCATTCGATGGCGGAGCGGAAGCCCGTTTTGACGAAAACCTTGCCCTCGATTTCGACACTACTGACCTAACTTTCGCTGCATGGATTGCCACTGAGAACGACGGTACAATCTTCGCTGAATCGCTTGAGGCATCGGAGTGGGTACCTAACGGCAAAACCTTTTTTATCCGAGATGGGCAGTTGACGTTTGATGTCGGTTGGATCGGTGTCATTGGGGGTGGGCAATCCGTCGATGATGGTGCTTGGCATCATGTCGGATTGACGTGGCGACATCAGAGTGGTGCAGTGACGCTGTTTTTGGATGGCGAGATTGCTGCCAAAAGTGTCCTTAAGCCAGAAGCACCATTGGAGGATGACGTTTGGAGGCTCGGCTTCACCGCACCAGATTTTCCAGATGAAGATCCCTGGTTTGAAGGGCAACTTGATGACCTGCAGCTATACAACCGCGCCCTCTCACCTGACGAGATGTCCACGCTTTACCAACAACGCCAAGAGCCGCCTCTGATTGCCGCAGCTTTGGTCGAACCGGTTACAGGTGCAAAATGGCGCGTTGACACCGAGCGTGTTTCCCTCCACCGTCCTGCAGATACAACTGCATCCCTGCTGATATGGGAAGGTAGCGAATCGAAACTCTCAGATTTCGCTCAGTTAGTGGAAAACGATGGACTTGACCCGGGTCAACCCTTCGCGATTGACAGGATAAATTGGCCCGCGCAAAATCCGTGGGCTTCGTGGCTACGTTTCGGGGGATTCGACTTCTTTCCTGACGGCAATCGTGCCTCACTCTCCACCTGGAACGGCGATGTCTGGACAGTCTCTGGACTCAATGATACCTTGGACGCGCTCGTTTGGCAACGTATTGCTACCGGGTTGAACCAACCGCTCGGACTTAAAATTGTCGGACAGCAAATTTACGTTGTCGGACGCGATCAGATTACCCGTCTCGTTGATCTCAACGCAGACGGCGAAACCGATTTCTACGAGAATTTTAACAATGACACCTACAACAGTGAACATTTCCACGAGCAGGTTATGGACCTGCAGACCGATGCAGCGGGTAACTTCTACTACATGAAATCTGCCCGACACGCATTGCGGGCGCAACACCCGCACCACGGTACACTCATCCGAGTGTCGCCGAATGGGGAACAGTCTACTGTGATCGCTTACGGATTTCGGGCATCCAATGGGCTTGGGATTGGTCCAGGTCCTACATTCTACGGTACAGATCAGGAAGGCTACTGGATGCCTGCTAACCGCCTGAACCGTATCACTGTTCCAGGTAGATTCTACGGGAACCGCTGGGGTTGGTATCCACCCAGTGAACCGCCAGGCATCTATGAGCCGCCCCTCTGCTGGATCGCTCCATTTGTTGACCGATCCCCGGCAGCACCGATTTGGATTCCGACCGATACTTGGGCGGAAATGAGCGATTCTCTACTCTCGCTGAGTTACGGTACTGGAAAAGTATACACTGTCCTTCAGCATCAAACAGAAACAACTGTACAAGGCGCGCTTACCGAACTCGGTGTGGAGCTGCCTACCGGACTGATGCGTGGACGATTCCATCGGATCAGTGGAGAGCTTTATCTCGTAGGGCTATTCGGCTGGTCGTCCGACAAACAAGAAGATACCGGTTTCTATCGGATCCGCAGGACCGGTGCGCTCCTCCGAACCCCTAAATCGTTCCGTGCTGTCAGTGATGGCTTAATCATCAATTTCTACGCACCACTCGCACCGGAGTCCGCCCAAAATCCAGAGAACTGGCGAGTACAAAGTTGGGAATACCGCTGGACTGAAAACTACGGTTCGCCACAGCTTAAGCGTTCCGGCGAGGAGGGCAGGGACATCCACCCTGTCGAAGCTGCAGTGCTTTCTGCGGATGGCAAAACCGTTTTCCTCAAAATCCCAAGCCTGACACCTACAATGCAGTTCCACCTCAACATCACGTGCAGCTTCGCAGATGGCATCCCTTTGGATTGCTACCTGCACGGCACAATACACGCCCTTGAAGATGGACATAGCACGGAGGCTCCGTAGGGGGTTTTGCTTGGGTATTGCTGCGGATTTCTTGTCGCTCGCGATACTTCCGCGAAAATTGAATGGCTCTGCATTTCGGTTGACAATTTGAGAGATTTCGGGTACCCTATTGATATGTCAACAACTACCCAAAAAAAAACGATTCAACCGACCGGGAATTTCCGGGCAATCCCTGTCTCTGTGCCGGACAATCTTGCCAACATCCGAGTCATCCTTTTTGAACCGCGCGAGCCGGGAAATATCGGCTCCGTCGCCAGAGTTGTGAAAGGGATGGGACTGTCACAACTCTATCTGGTCAACCCTGTTCCATTTCAAGAGATTGATGAAGCGTGGTATATGGCGCACGGCGCGCAGGACATCCTCGAAAACTGCCACGTCGTTCCAGAACTCAAAGACGCGCTTGACGGGATCCAATATCTGGTAGGGACGACACACCGCCGCCGCGATGTTCGCCTACCGCAGCCAGTGCCTGCGAGAGAAGCCGCGCAGACTATTGCTACCATCTCACAAGATAAACAACAGGTTGCCCTGCTATTTGGACGCGAGGATTTTGGTTTGTCCACCGATCAGATAAGTCTCTGTCAACTGACTGCGAGTGTGCCGATGGCGACCAAAAACCCGTCTCTAAACTTGGCGCAAGCGGTTCAGGTTTTCGCGTATGAGGTCTTCGTTGCGAGTCTTGAAGAGTACCCGCCCTCCGAGATTGACTACGCTGAAGTGAACGCTTTGGAAGAATTCTACGAGCGCGTGACCCGTCTGTTGGATAAAGTCGGCGTAACCCCGTATAACCGTGAGTGGGAGACGTATCTGAAATCATTGCGGCGCGTTTTCTCGCGTGCCCCCTTAGAAGAGCGAGACATCGCTACATTGGATATGATCTTTTCTACAACATCTCGCTACATTGATCGATTGGAAAAGAAATTAGAGGATTCAACTTGAAATTCTGCGGTATACTAACGTATCATATATGTATAGAAATTGAATAGTCCTGTAAGTATGAGAAATTTATAAAATAGACGAAAAATGCGATACATTAAACCCATCGTTTGGCTCATCTTTATCTTTTCCGGTGCCAGCGGTCTCATCTATCAAGTCATCTGGATGCGACAGCTGACGCTTGTCTTCGGTAGTACCGTCTTCGCGACGAGTACCGTCCTGACAGCGTTTATGGCAGGACTTGCACTCGGCAGCTACTACTTCGGTCGGAAAATCGACGAGCGCACAGCGTCACCGTTGCGAATTTACGCGCTCTTGGAAGCCGGTATCGGTGCGTTCTGTCTTGTCTGGCCCCTCATTTTAGCAGCACTGAGCGCACTTTATGTCTTGATCCATCGAAATGTCACCTCAGAGTTCTATACCCTCTCACTCATTCGCTTCGTGTTGACCTTCGGAGTCTTGCTAATTCCGTCAACATTGATGGGGGGGACACTACCCGTCCTCACCCGCTTCTTTGTGAAAAGACTGGAGCAACTCGGAACAAACATCGGAATCCTATATGCCTTGAACACATTCGGTGCTGTCATCGGAACTGTGGCAGCAGGCTTCTTCCTGATTGAGGCGTTAGGTATCCGTTGGACACTCGGTGTGGGTATCGTTATTAACTTCGCTGTGGCGGCAATTGCGCTGGTATTAACACGAAAAGTGTCCGCAACAGAGGATGTCAGTCATCAGGTAAGAGAGATACCTATTGAACCAGAGCCTGCTTTAACTGATAACCGACAACTGATAACCGATAACCATTTAGCCCTGTGGGCGATAGGTGTCTCAGGGTTTTGCGCGTTGGCGTATGAGGTGCTGTGGACCCGTATCATGGTGTTTTTCCTCGGCAGTACGACCTATGCCTTCGCAACGATGCTCGCGGCGTTCTTGTTCGGCATCGCCTTAGGGAGCATGGTGGTCGCGCGCTGGGTTGACCGGATCAAACAACCTATCGCCATTTTCGGCATTTTGCAACTCGGTATCGGACTCTTCGCGCTGATCCTAATGCCAGCCTTTGAGGAGTTGTATGGGATAAGTCGCGCACTTCAATCCACCTTCGGGGCAAGCAGATTCTGGACATTCTTTTCCTGTTTCCTCGTGATGTGCTTACCAACACTTCTGATGGGCGCAAGTTTTCCGCTGGTAACGAAAATCTACACCGGTAGCGCACAGCAGCTCGGCAAAAGTATCGGAAACGTTTATGCAGTCAACACAGTCGGCAGTATTTTAGGGGCGTTTTGTGCAGGATTCATTCTGATTCCGATTTTAGGCATCCGACCGAGTATTGTGCTAACGGTAGCCTTGAACTCAGGTGTTGGATGTCTGCTCCTTGTGCGAAGCAGGGGACACACCGAAACCGGAAAATCACTTATACAAGGTGTCGGTATCGGGATGCCGATTCTCAACGCTGGGTTAGCGGTAATCCTGCTGCTCACAGTAAATCAACCGCTTTTCCTAAAGAGCGCGATTTTCAAAACCCAACGCCCGGGTGATACACTCGTCGATTACAACGAAGAGGTAGATGCAACCGTAACGACGCTGAGAGACGATGAAGGGGTCTACCGGCTCTATGTCGATACGAATCAAGCGGCTGATGCCTCGCGGTGGGATTCGCCGTCGCACCGTGTTATCGCTCATCTGCCGTTGTTATTGCACCCACGCCCAAAACGCGCACTTGTCGTCGGGTTCGGTATGGGACTCACCTCCTACTCAATAACGCAACACGGTGTGAAGGTTGATGCGATAGAACTGTCCAGTGGTGTCCTCGCTGCAGCAAGAAAGCATTTCGCGCATGTCAACGAAAATATATTTGAAAACCGGCTGTTTAACTACAAACTCAACGATGGACGCAACCATATTCTCATGACAAAGACAAAATACGATATGATCTCGACAGGTATCATCCATCCGCTTGTCAGTGCCGGGAGTTCCAATATCTATACTGCCGACTTCTACCGCTTGTGCCGTCGGATCCTGAGCGAAGACGGCATTTTATGCCAATGGGTGCCGTTGCATCGTCTGCCAGAAGCACACTACAAAATGATCGTGCGCACCTTCATTGAAGTGTTTCCTGAGACAACCCTCTGGTATAAATACACGCCTGATTTTGTGATTCTCATTGGCACGCGTCAGCCGCTCCGAATTGACTACAAAAACTTCATAGCCCGTGCACAGATTGCGAATATCCGTGAAGGCCTTGCCGCTGATGATTTAGACGGTCTGTCGCTACTCGATTCATTTATGATGGGACCCGAAACAGTCCACAAATACGTCGGCGTTGGACCTATCCACACAGACAATCGCCCGCAATTGGAATTCTTCCGTGGCGTAGATTTAGTCGGCACGACGACACAAAACGTAAAAGGCATGGCGGAATATCGGGAACGGGTATTGCCGTATCTTACAAACTATGGCACGACACTCCCAGAGCAGAGAGCCGTTCGAGAGAAACTCGATACCTATTTCAGAGCGACACAGCAATTAATCCGGGGACAGATTGCTTATGCGAGTCAACAATACCAGAACGCCGCAGCCCTTATGAATGAAGCAGTGGAGCTCAATCCGACTGACGAAACAATCCGCTATAACTTCGGCGTTGTTTCAGGCTTAATTCACGAGGGTACACAGGAAGAACTCCGACAGATTGAACAACAGGTGCAGCAGACAATGGCACAGAATCCTGAGGATATCCAAGGGCATCTGTATTTGGCGACGGTGTATGAACAATCGGCAGCGGAATATGAGAGGAAAGGTGAATTTGAAAAGGCGACACAGGAACTTGGAAAGGCAGCGAGAGAATTAGAGGAATTCCTCAGACGTGATCCGAGTCGATCCGATGTCTACCTAATTTTAGGTCCAATTTATGAACGCCAAGAACGCTACAAAGACGCACTCCGCACATATCAACGGCTTGAACGGCAAGAGGAAACTATGCAACTGCCCGCCCCGATTCTCGCTGCAATGGCACGGCTCCACTTGATATTAGAAAATGTTGATGATGCCGAAAAATACGGACAAAAAGGTGTCGCTGCAGACCCGAATTCGTGGCGTTCCCATTACGTCCTTGGGCACGTCTATGCCACCAAGAATCAACCCCAAAAACAGATAGAATACTACGAAAACGCTCTGAAAGCACTTGATGTAATCATCCAAGTCGCTTCAGATCCGAATGACATGCTCGCCAGAGAACAGCTTCAAAATGAACTTGATGAACTCAAAAAATAAGACAAACGCATTTGCTCTTAAAGTCCCCCTGATAAGGGGGATTTAGGGGGTTTAGGCACGCTCCGACGGGTTCTCCGTCCACCAATATGCAACATCCATCGTTTCTGATATTATCACGGTCAACTATCAGAATCGCCTTACCCTTTGGATAGACGCAATTTTTGAATTTCAGGAACGACGCAGTGTTTAACGATACAAAATGCCCTACCCTAAACGGTAGGAATTCTTTATAGGAGGAGCCCTTGCACCCAGTAAACAAGCAAGGGGATATCTAACAATGTCTCAAGAAACCCAAGAAGCCACATCTGCTCATTTAAAGCGGACCCATTATTGTGGTGATCTGCGCTTAGCTGAAGCAGGGACGACAGCGCAACTCAACGGTTGGGTCAAACGCCGCCGCGACCACGGCGGGGTCATCTTCGTCGATTTACGCGACAGAACAGGCATCACACAAGTCGTCTTCGACCCACAGATTGACGAAAAAGCGCACGCCATTGCAGACGCTGTCAGAAGCGAATTCGTACTCAACGTCAAGGGGACCGTCCGCGAACGCGAACCGGGCGATTTGCTTTTCCATGCCGACGCTGCTTATCAAACAGACCTCGCCGAAGGTAACCTGTCTCCTGCTTTCCGATCTCTGTTCTCGGATACAGACCCGAAATACACGCTCTCTGAAGAAATTGAGGTGGCTACGCGCGTCCAAGGCGAGCGGTGGCTTGTCACGGATGTCGAAAACAATCGGACATATCACATTGAGAACCAAGAAATTGGGCTGATCGTTTATCAAGGCACTGTCAACCCCGAACTTGATACAGGCGAAATTGAGGTCGCTGTAGATACGCTGCACATTTTGAATACCGCGAAAACGCCGCCGTTCCCTGTTGAAGACAATATTGATGTCGCTGAGGACATTCGGATGCGCTATCGGTTCGTTGATCTGCGTAGACCGGAGATGCAGAAGACGCTGGCGATGCGCCATAAAGCCGCCCTCGCGGCACGCAATTATATGAATGAGGAGGGGTTTCTTGAAATTGAAACACCTATCTTGATGAATAGCACGCCTGAAGGCGCGCGGGATGTCCTCGTGCCGAGTCGGCACTATCCGGGTAGATTCTACGCGCTTCCGCAGTCACCACAGCAGTTCAAGCAGATCCTCATGATGAGCGGTGTTGATCGGTATTTCCAAATCGCACGATGCTTCCGTGATGAGGATACCCGTTCTGACAGGCAGCTGGAGTTCACGCAGCTTGATATTGAGATGTCTTTCGCAGACGCAGATGATGTACTTGAGGTGACCGAAGGACTGATGAAACGGATATTTGAGGACGCAGGGAACATCCCTGTCCAAACCCCGTTTCTAAGGCTCCCTTACCACGAATCGATAGCACGGTTCGGGAACGACAAGCCCGATACCCGCTTCGGTATGGAACTTACCGATGTCTCGGATGTGATGGCAGACTGCGAGTTTCAGGTCTTCACACGCACTTTGGAAAGTGGTGGACAGGTTAAAGCCATTGCAGTACCGGGGGGTGAGGACTTCTCACGTAAAGATATTGACGATCTAACCGCATTCGTCGCCACGTATCGCGCAAAAGGATTGGCGTGGGTTAAAGTCACCTCAGATGGGTTTTCATCAGGGATTGTCAAGTTCTTCGCGACGGAACAACTTGAAACGGCACAAGCGCGGACAGGTGCGCAGCCCGGTGACATTATGTTCTTTGTCGCTGACAAGCCGAAGGTTGTCGCTGATGCACTCGGCTATCTCCGCCTTCACCTTGGAAAAAAACTCAACCTTATTGATGAATCCCAATACAACTTCCTCTGGATTGTCGATTATCCATTATTTGAGTGGAACGAGGAAGAGAACCGATACGAACCGTTTCACCACCTATTCACAGGCGGGACGGCGGAGACATTGCCGCTGTTAGACACGGACCCAGGGAAGGTTCAGAGCCAACACTATGATCTCGTGTGCAACGGGTATGAAATCTGTAGCGGGAGCGTCAGAATCCACCAGTGGGATATCCAACAGAAGGTTTTCGACATTCTGAACATTACACCGGAGGAAGTCGAGAGTCGGTTCGGTTATTTCATAGATGCATTGTCGTATGGTACACCGCCCCACGCTGGCATCGCTCCCGGACTTGATCGGATGGTGATGCTGATGCGGAACGAGGAGAACATCCGAGAGGTCATCGCATTCCCGAAATCGCAACAAGGACTCTGCCCCCTAACGCACGCGCCTTCTGTTGTATCGGAGGCACAGTTAGAAGAACTCTCCATCCGCGTTGATGTCGATGACTAAAAATGGTTATCGGTTATAAGTTTAGGACTTACGCACCGCTTCTTAAAGTCCCCATGATAAGGGGGATTTAGGGGGTTTATAGGACGGAAATTACCGCTTTTTGCGTCTAAATGTCCGATATTTGTCCGATTTGCGTAAGTCCTGAAGTTGTAAGTCTGATTGTTGATTGACCAACCTCTTCTTCCTACGCTTGTTACGCTTAGGCGTAATGGCGGTTACAAAGAGATGATAGACCATCAGAACCCTCTTAACTTATAACTTATAACCAACAACTGACAACTCTTTCAAAGGAGATAGCACGATGGAAAAAAGAATAGGCACTGCCCCCACACTCGTCTATCCCGAATCAGACGGAGAACCGATGGCAGAAACGCCGAGACATCAGCAAGTGATGATAGATTGCATGGATATTCTGCGAAGCCATTTCCGCAGGTTTGCAGATGTGTATATCGCTGGCAACATGCTCCTGTATTACGAAGAAGGGAATCCTCGGAAGAGCATCTCCCCGGATGTATTCATGGTTCGCGGTTTGTCGAAAAAAGAGCTCCGAACATATAAAACGTGGGAACAACCCCCGACGCTTGATTTTGTATTAGAAGTGGCAAGTCCGAGCACGTATGCGAAAGACTTCAACGAGAAGAAGGCGATTTATGAGCAGATTCTACGGGTCAAAGAGTATTGCATCTACGACCCATATCATGAGATTGATCCTGCCTTCGTCGGTTTTCGGCTTGTAGGAGATGCGTATGAAGAAATAGCGTTTGTAGAGGGTAGACTTCCGTGTGAGACATTGGGTTTGGAATTAGGTGAGCGTGATGGCGCGCTGCGGCTGTATGATCCAGGCACGGCAGAGTGGTTATACCCCTCTCGAGAACACGTAGATGAAATGGCATCTCGTGTGGAACAGGAAGCCCTGGCACGGCAGGAAGCGGAATCTCGTGCCGAACATGCTGAAGCCGAACTCGAAAAACTACGCGCAGCACTTGAACGTCTACAAAGTTCCGAATAACCGCTTCCAACAGATGCGCTCGCTGCTATCACGAAGTGCTATTTATTCGATCAAGAGAAGATTTTCCTTCTGACAACCGATAACTTTGACCAACAACTCGTCTACAGATACTTTTGCTAAAGCGCGAATTGTTGGTCAAAACTAACAACTAAAACAGGAGTCAACCCTATGAACGAAAACCAAGAAGAAAAGAAACCGAAAGTAAGTCTCGGTCTACTCTACGGAATTATCATCGCCATTATTGCTGGAGCGATCATTGGCGGGTACGCGCCAAACTTCGCAGTCCACACAACGATACTCGGTGAAGTATTCTTAAATCTACTGAAGATGATAGTCGTCCCGCTCGTTGTCTTGTCGATGATCGTCGGCATAACAAATTTAGGCGACATCCGAAACATCGGTTCCATCGGCGGACGAACGGTGTTGTATTATATGGCAACAACCGCTATTTCCGTTATCATCGGGATGATTCTTGTGAACCTCATCTCACCCGGAAAAGGGCTATCGCAAGGCGAAGAACGCGCCGATCTGAGTTATACACTCTCCGGGCCTGATATGCTCACTGTTGAATTAAGCGGTGAATTCAATCGGACCTACAACAATAAATATGTTATAACGCTCACCGACCAGAACGTACAGGGTGAAATCAAAACAATTTCCGGGACAACAGCTACCGTAGATGCCTGGCACCCTCTATCCAAAGATGCACGTTACGTTCCAACAGAGAGTGGAGAACGCCTGTTGTTCATTGACGGTCAGCTCGTCGCGATAGAACCTCGAAACACTGGCACTGGCGTTAACATCAATCTACCTATTGCTACAAGCGTGTCCGGCAAAATGGAAAAGACGATGGGCAGCACGATCAAGGAGGTGTTCCTCGGTAACGAAGAAACCGGCAAAGAGGGGATGATCCCATCGAACGTTTTCAAAGCGATGGTGCATACCGACATTCTGCCGCTAATCTTTTTCTCACTCCTCATCGGTGCCGCCTTGTCTATGCTCGGTGACATTGGCAAACCTGTCGTCGCTGTGATTTCGGGGCTAAATGAAGCCGTGATGAAACTCGTTCACTGGATCATGTACGTCGCTCCGCTCGGTATCTTTGGCTTAATCGCAGGTAGGATTGGCGAGGCGAAGGGATTCGCAGGTTTCTGGCCCGAACTCGTCGCAGTGGGTAAGTATAGCGCGACAGTCGTGTTAGGGCTCGGCGTACACGCTGTTATCGCTTTGCCGGTACTCCTACTGCTCCTCGGACGCAGAAATCCGCTAAACTACTTTAAAGGCATGGCAACCGCTTTACTCAACGCCTTTTCGACTGCGAGTTCAAGCGCAACGCTCCCCTTAACCATGGAAGGGGTCGAGAACCAGAACGGTGTCTCACGCCGGACCTCCAGTTTTGTGCTTCCGTTAGGGGCAACTATTAATATGGACGGCACGGCACTTTACGAGGCGGTCGCTGTCATGTTCATTGCGCAAGTGTACGCAATTTCCATGGATCCAGCGCAACAGGTGGTCGTCGTGCTTACCGCAACCTTGGCTGCTATCGGTGCTGCAGGGATCCCAGAAGCAGGGCTTGTTACGATGGTTATCGTGTTGAGAGCCGTAGATCTCCCTGTCGAGGGTATTACGCTGATTCTCTCTATCGATTGGTTGCTTGACAGATTCCGCACCACAGTTAACGTCTGGGGTGACAGCATCGGCGCAGGTGTGATTGAGGCGTATGAATCCAGAGATTCAGCCGAAGCACCAGCAACATCGTAATTAGTTTTCAGACGAATGGTTGTAAGTTGTTGGTTAAGAGGAACACGTAACGCAATCAAAAACCTCTTAACTTATAACTTATAACCTCAACACAATGAACACACAAAACCAACCGAACCCACAGCAACCCACACTCAGTGGCGCAACAATTCTCGCGATTATCAGTGTCGTACTCGCTGCCGGATGGATCGCTTTTGCCTATTACATAGGCAACGGTGCCGATAGCAATCGGATGCTCCTACATCCGATAATTCCAATACTGCTGATTGTGCTACTCACACGTATCTATCGCTGGATTGACATCAGAAGCATTGTCATTCTGGAAATAGTGATGATAAGCCTATGGCTCTTTACACGTTTGTTAGACGTGCTAATGCCTTTCATTCTGGGTTTCGGTTTCGCTTACGTTTTCAGATTCCTTTGGAATGCACTCCCGTTTAAAAAGCAATATCAACGTGGCATCGCGACCACCATGATTGTGCTTATCTGTGGGGGTGTGCTATTCTACACAGGTAGACAAGTGAGTAGGCAAACCAGTCAAATGGGTGCTGGATTGCTGAAGTTTTACCATGAATTTATTTTGCCTTATACCGTCGGTGAGACTTTTAAGGCAGTCACTATCAGCGCTAACTCACCCGCTGACGAAGGCGAGAGAGACAACGAAGATTCGACTACAGAAATATTAGAAACATTCTATCTGGGCACGAATCACGGGGTCTATGAAATGCGACGGGACACTGAAGGGAAACCCTTCCGTGTCGGTATCACCAACGGCGCGCTTCTCGGTAAACCGATACAATCACTTACGGCGAGTGAAAATGTTATCTACGCCGGTACCCAAAGCGGATTATACCGTTACTATAAGGTCGCGCCTGATGATGGAGATGACACAACTCCAGTCCAGATATGGCAGAAATTGGAAGACACGCCTTTTGACACACTCTCCGTCCAAGCCGTTAACCTTCCACATTGGGATGACACGCAAATCTACGTCGGAACCCAAAACGGACTCTATGCGAGTAATAACGCTGGTGAAGCATGGTATCCGGTCGCACCTAATACGTACGATGAGAGATCCGTCGTAAGTATTATCTCGACGACTGATACCAACGGTGATAGAGCAATTTATGTTGCCAGTGTAGGGCAGATGGCCACTGCAGCCATAGTTACAACCGTGCATTGGCATCTCGAAGGGCGTTCTTTCGGATGGGAAGAACTCTCTTCAATAACACAAGAGGTTTATGCCCTTGCGGGTGGTGATGAGACGACAGGGAACATAGATGGAACTTCGCAGGTTGCCAATATCGAACTATATGCTGGCACACCCGACGGACTCCATGAATGGAACCGTCTCCTCGATTGGCAAAAAACGGAACAGATGCCAGTCATCTCTGGTTCGCCAGCACTTTTAATGCTAACTTCTGCCTCTTCAGGTGTATATGTTGGGAATGATACTTCTATCTGGCATCGCGCCACTGCTGCCGACAAATGGCGGCGCTTCACTACATATCGGGAAGGCATTAGCCACGCCTACAAGGACCAACCGATCGTTGAACAGGTAAAATCGTATTTGACGGAAAGAATACCGACAATCGCGCAAACGGGGAGCGAGGCTGTCAAAGAGGGATTCCAGTTTGCCGGTTCAATCGCTTTTAGGTTCGGTGGATTTATAGCGACGGTATTTCTCGCGCTCATCGTGTTTGTCTATGCGAACCAATCATTTGACAACTATTTCCGAAGTTTCGTCACGCTTGTGCCTGATGCGTATCGTGAGATTGCTAAGACCTATTTACGCGAAGTCGATAAAAACCTGCAAGAGTTCCTAAGAGGGCTCGTCACCGTCATCACCATTGTCTCAATAATTTCTTCTATTGCTTATAGTATCATAGGAGTCCCGTTCGCCTTAGTTATCGGTATACTTGCAGGGATCTGTAACGCTATACCTACATTTGGCCCCTTTATTGGTGGGGCTTTCGCGTTTGTGGCGATGCTGATGGGACTGGCAGCCGGCGATTTCGGAACAATTGATTTTCTCGTTCGCTGTGCATTCGTGTTGGGCGCTATCTTGGGTATTCAGGCAATTGACAATTCACTGATTTCTCCGAAAATCATGAGTGATGCTGTTGATGTAGACCCATTGCTGATTATGTTCGCTGTCATCGTTGGTGCAGCCGTACTCGGTTTTTGGGGAGTATTGCTTGCAATTCCTACCATTGTTGTGATAAAATCAGTTGTTGCCGTTTCTAATGACAGAGCGACGCTTGGAGATCAAATCTAATTGCTGCTTCACTTTTTTAAATATTGGGTTGCTGCTCCGATTTCTCCGATGTCCAAATCCGATTTCTGATGAAATTAGCACCAAAAACCGTAGTCCGTAATGTAATGCAGGACGGATTACCCCTTGGAACGTGAAATAAGAATCTCGCCTGATCGAACCGCAAGGAAATATAAAAAAATGGAAACCGGACTCCCTATTGTCGCTATTGTCGGCAGACCGAACGTCGGAAAATCATCACTCTTCAATAGAATCACAGCATCGGCACCTCTCACAGGATCTAATACAAATGCCGATATTGAAATTGAAGAGCGGGACGGATCGCGCGCTACAGGAAAACCGAGAACTTCGCGTAGATACGCTGTCGTCCATGATACGCCCGGCGTAACCCGCGACAGGAATTACGCAGATGTAGAATGGGAAGACCGCGCCTTCACCATTGTTGATACCGGCGGTTTGGACATCGATCCAGAAGACCGGCTTATCGATAACGTCCAATCGCAGGTAGATACCGCTTTGGACGAAGCGAGCCTTGTACTATTTGTCGTTGATGCACGAACCGGTATTATGCCACACGACATGACCGTTGCTAATAAACTCAGGGCAACTGATAAACCCATCTTTCTCGTCGTCAACAAGGTAGATAGCGAACGACTCCATAATGAAGCCGCGGAATTCTATACCCTCGGATTCCAAGAACCGATCTGGACATCGTGCGTCCAAAACGACGGCATTCGAGAACTCCTCGACCACGTTGTAGACAACTTGCCGGAGACGACTGAAACACTACACGATGGATCTCGCACCATAAAAATTGCGATTGTTGGCAGACCGAACGTCGGAAAATCATCGCTTATTAACAATCTGTTGGGTGAAGAACGGATGATCGTTGATGATAGACCCGGAACAACACGCGATGCCGTGAATATCCGAATCGTCCACGATAATATCCCGTTCGAGATCGTAGACACAGCCGGCATGCGCCGCAAATCCGCTATCAATGACGAACTCGAATCCGTAACTGTCCAGCGTGCCATACACAGCATCCGGCAGAGCGATATTGCCGTCCTTGTGTTGGATGTAACCCAAGAAGCTGCGCAACAAGATAAAACCATTGCCAAGTTCATCGAACGGCAGGGGAAAGCCTCGGTTTTAGTTTTGAATAAATGGGATCTGATTGAAAAGGATAACACAACACATCCGACATTTATGGATAAATTTGACGCGCAACTCCCACAACTTGACTATGTGCCACGCGTCTTTGTGTCTGCTGTTACTGGACAACGCGTTACCCACATTTTAGCGACTGCCTTAGAGGTGCATCGAGAGTATTGTACCCATATCCCGACACCGGCACTCAACGAATTGCTGCTGGCGTTACGCAATGCACACCCACCGCCGCGGGTCAAAGGGGTGCGTCCTGCGCTTAAATATATCACCCAAGTCGAAACGCAGCCACCGACTTTCCTAATTTTTGGACGGAATGTAAACCGAGTCGGTCAACCCTATGAGGCGTACCTTGTAAATAACATTCGGAAAGAATTCGGGTTTCACGGCACACCGATACGTATTTTCTACCGCCGGTCGTAATCCATATAGGACTTACGCAGCCCCTTGCAGGATTTTGCTTGGGTATTTCTGCAGGATTTGAAATCCCGCCTGCAGTGCGTCCGATGTCTGTTATCATGGAAAAATGCGTAAGTTCTGCCATAATTGGCTTTCGGAGAAAATGGCAGTCAGTCTTCAACAGACTTCGGTCTTCAGTAACCTGTTTGTCGGGGAAAAACGTTTGACCTGCTACACACCTTACTGATAGCCGACTGCCGAAAGCCGATAGCCATTCCCAAGGAGGAGCATTTTGTCACGATTTAAAGTCTTTATTACGCGTCCGATCCCAGAAGAAATTCGTGCTAAAATCGCAGAGGAATGCGATGTTGATATGTGGCATACAAGTGCCATTTTACCCCCTATCGCAGAAAAAATTCCGCCTCTCGATGGATTAATGACTTATGGGCACGAACCCGTCTCCCCAGAGATGATCGCAACTTCACCGAACCTCAAAGCGATCTCCGTTGTCGGAGTCGGCTATGACCATGTCCATGTTGAGGCTTGCAGAGAACGCGGCATCGCGGTTGGACATACGCCGGGTGTCCTGAGCGATACCACCGCTGATATGACGATGGCACTTCTACTCGCGACCGCGCGAAACATTGTTCCTGCCTATAACCACGTCCAAGTGTCTAAGCAATGGAAATACTACGACCCCAATATCCTCTGGGGGACCGACGTACATCACGCGACATTAGGAATTGTCGGTATGGGGCGAATCGGTCATGCAGTCGCTAAGCGGGCAAGAGCGTTTGACATGCGCGTCCTCTATTACAAACGCGAACGGCGTCCCGACTGGGAACAAGAACTCGGTGTAGAATACACCACGCTTGAGGAACTTCTAAGAACCTCCGATTTCGTATCGCTCCATGTTCCATTGACCGAAGAGACCACGCATCTCATCGGCAAAGCAGAACTCGCCCTCATGAAAAACACCGCTATTTTGGTTAACATCGCGAGGGGACCTGTTGTTGATCACTACGCTTTGTATGACGCGCTTAAAGAAGAACAGATTGCAGGTGCTGCCGTTGATGTAACCGAACCGGAACCGATTAATACCGATCATCCCTTACTCAGTTTAGATAATGTTATCATCGCACCGCATCTCGGTAGTGCTACCGTCCAGACACGCATGAAGATGGCGACAATGGCGATGGAGAATTTGCTCGCTGGGCTGAAAGGCGAGCAGCTGCCTTACGGCGTGCTCCAGCCAAACGTCCGTCAGTAGGTGCGATCTCCGGCGCACTTGTGCTGTGTCTATTGACTTGCGTCGCTTGGCTTTGGGGGACTATTTACAGGACTCATATTTACAGTAAATTCAATAGATAAGTAGACATTCGTTTTTTGGTAAAAAGTTGCGGACCCGCTCTTTTGTACCACAAACTGTTAGTTTGTGGCGTTTGTGCGTTTTCCACACATTGATCCACATGTTCACCTAATTATCGATTTCACCATAGTTTTCTCGTGAGTATCACTCGTATGAGGCTATTTAAATACACCCTCGCGCTTCTAATATTGTTCCAGACAACTCTCGCAATCGCTGCACCACGGTTCCAACCTGAAGCAGCACGACTGTATGACGCAGGGGTGCGCGCACTCACGCATGGAGAACAGGAAAAAGCGAAAATTAATTTAGAGAAGGCAGTCAAACTTGATGCCTCGTTAGCGGATGCACATTGCGTTCTCGGAATGATTTATAAGGGTGCCGAGGAAGTCCATGCCGCTGCTGAAGCATTTCGACAGGCGATAATCGCAGACGTAAATTATATTGAGGCGTATTGTGAACTCGGGGATATACTACTCATTCACTTGGGCGATTCCACACAGGCGACACAGGTTTTACAAGAGGCAATAGCGATGGATCCTGATTATGCGCGCGCGAGAGCCCTGTTAGGCATCACCTTTTTTCGTGATAATCTGATTGATGCTGCTATTAGTGAACTCCAACACGCTATTAAGCTCGATCCGACCTTAAAGACAGCGCGGTACACGCTCGGTACCGCTTTGCTTCAGAAGGAAGCGTGGCAATCCGCTATTGATACTTTCAAAGAACTCATTGAAATCGATCCGTTCCACGCAAAAGCATACTTTAGTTTAGGCACAGCGTACCGCCATATCGGTGAAATGGAAACGGCACAGAAAAATTTACAACGTTTTGAAGTTCTGTCTATTGAGGAAGAGAAGCTGACACATCTCAAAAAATTTGTGCAACAAAACCCTACCAATGCCGAAGCGTGGTACCGACTCGGCAGACTCGAATTGAAGCGGGAGTTATGGCGCGATGCGACGCAATCTTTGGAGCGTTACGTCACGCTCGCACCACAAGAGATACGCGGCTATGAAGCACTCGGTTACGTCCAGTTTCAACGGCAAAACTATCCGCAAGCGAAAGCAATGTATGAGAAGGCGATTACACATAAACCGAATGTCGCGACCTACCGGAACAGTCTGGGTGGCGTTTATCTGATGTTAGAAGATTATACGCAAGCGATTGCGCAATACCAAACTGCCATCGATTTACACCCAACTGAACCGCGCTTCTATCTGAACCTATCTAAAGCCTATGAACTTGCTGGCGCGTACACAGAAGCCGCGAAAATCTATCAAGAATATGAGCGTCTTACATCAAAGTCGAAGTAAAAATAAAATAATCGTGAGGGGAGGTGTCCGTGCCTACTCGTTTATCGGCGTACTCATCCTCCTTTTTGCTGTTATAGCATTCTTGCCGTGTGTGTTGGCTGAATCTGAGCTATGCTTTATCCCCGCTGGTACCTTCACGATGGGGAGTGATGACGATCTCGCGAATGAAGTGCCGGCACATAAAATCTATCTGGATGCCTACTATATCGGTAAAACCGAGGTGACCAACGCCGAGTATTATCCGTTCTGGCTCGAAAGCGGTGGAACGGACAGTGAACATACCCCTATCAGTTATGGTGACGCGTTCGGTACGTGGCCCGATATCGCAAAGACGAAACCTGATTATCCCGTCATCGGTATTTCATGGGATGCTGCTGTTGCCTATGCAACATGGCGAGGCATGCGATTGCCTACCGAAGCGGAATGGGAAAAAGCCGCACGTGGCACGAATGCTAAACGGTGGCCCTGGGGAAATACTTTTGCCCAACCCATTAAAGGCGCGACTGTCCACGCAAATGTTTGGCAACAGTCGGGGGCGCGCTTGCAACCGGTTGCTGCCTACCCGACAGGGATAAGTCCTTACGGCGCACACGATATGGCAGGTAATGTCTGGGAATGGGTGGGCGACTGGTATTCAGAGACATTCTACTATCGTAGCCCTGATCGAAATCCAAAAGGCCCCGCTGTTGGTAGCCGTCGTATTGTGAAAGGCGGATCGTGGTTGAACCCGGAAACATTCGCAAGGTGTGCCACGCGGTTCGGTCAGCACCCCGCAATCGGCACCAGTTTTATTGGGTTCCGCCTCGCGAAAGATGCAACACCATCGTATGAAAAATAAGAATATACGCCTCCTCATAATTCTCTTCGTATGTGCTCTACCCGTACTTTCCGCTGCAGCGATCCAATTCGTTGATGTAACCGAAAAAGCAGGCATTAATTTTCATCACGTCACTGGTGCAGAAGGTGCGTTTCACATACCTGAAACTCTCGGTGCCGGTGGTGCCTTCTTTGATGCGGACAACGATGGGTTTCTTGACATCTACCTCGTCAACAGTGGCTATTGGGACAAATCACCTTCGGCGAGACAGGCAGTAAGTGCGCTCTATCGAAACAATCGTGATGGAACTTTTACGGACACCACAACGGCTGCAAACGTGGAAAACCGTGGTAACTATGGACAAGGGGCAGCGTGTGCGGATTACAACAACGATGGTAACGTCGATCTTTATGTAACCAATTTTGGTGCGAATGTCCTTTACCGAAATAACGGTGACGGCACATTTACTGATGTCACAGCGTCCGCAGGTGTCGGTGATCCCGGATGGAGTAGCAGTGCCTGTTTTCTTGATTACGATGTTGATGGACACCTTGATCTGTTCGTCGTCAACTATCTTGTATATTCGATTGATGTACCCTATCAACCGTGTGGGGAAGACGGGATACAAACCTATTGCCATCCGTCGTTATTTGAAGGCGCGCCTGACACACTCTATCGTAATAACGGCGACGGAACATTTACCGATGTCAGTCAAGCGGCTGGTATTGGTGGCGTTGGGGGTATGTTTCACGGCAAGGGGTTAGGGGGCGTTTCGGCAGATTTTAACAACGACGGTGCCCCTGATCTTTACGTTGCTAACGACGACACCCGAAACGATTTTTTTTATAATAACGGCGATGGCACGTTCAGTGAAATCTCGCTACTTGCTGGGTGCGCTTACAGTTTCAACGGCATAGCACAGGCGGGGATGGGCGTTGCTGTTGGAGACTACAACGCTGACAGTTGGCTCGATATTTTTGTTACAAACCTTTCTTATGAAACGAATGCGCTCTATCGCAACAACGGTGATGGCACATTTACTGATGTAATCTATGAAGCACATCTCGGTAAAGAGAGCTTTCTGTTCGTTGGGTTCGGTACAGGCTTCTTTGATGCTGATAACGATGGATGGCAAGATATTTTTATTGCCAATGGACATATTCTTGATAACATTGAGGATACGCACGATGTTTTGACATATCGCCAACCCGATCAACTATTTCGTAATAAGGGCGACAGCACGTTTCAAGAGGTCTCGGAAAGCGCAGGTGACTATTTTCAACGGACTGCGGTGAGCCGAGGCACGCTCTTTGGGGATTATGATAACGACGGTGACGTTGATATGCTCGTTACACAGTCTAACGGTCCCGCGACTTTATTAGAAAATCAGACCCAAACGCAGAACAGCTGGATATCGATTAAAACCGTCGGTGTTATCAGCAATCGAGACGGCATAGGCACACGTATCACTCTGACAGCAGGTGGACACACACAAATGCAGGAAGTCAATCCAGGAGCAAGCTACCTCTCCAATCATGACCCGCGATGCCATTTTGGATTGGGAACCAACAGGGCTATCGATAGGCTTGAGGTGCGATGGCAGAGCGGTGTTGTGCAAGTCTTTGAAAATCTCTCCGCAAATCAAGAGCATGTTGTTTCTGAGTTTTCAGAGACACCAACGGATACACTCTTCAAAGCAGCGTGGACGGGTGATGTTTCAACCTTTCGTGGCATGAATATAGACGTAAATCTGAAAGACATCGTAGGGCGGACACCCTTACACATTGCAGCGGAAAAGGGAAACATTGATGTCGCGATGTTTCTTATTGAAAATGGTGCGAATGTGAACGTAGCAGATGCCAACGGTAATACACCCTTGGTTTTCATTATCAACAAGACAGGAAACCTGAACATCACTGAGCGATTGCTTGAAAAAGGCGCGAGCATAAATCTCCAAAACCGCACTGGGGAAACAGCTCTCATGTATGCGGCATGGCACGGACATTCGGCAATCGTCCAACTGTTGCTTGAAAACCGGGCCGATGTTACCCTAAAAAATGGGCAGGGCAATACGGCGCTGACGCTCGCGGAATCAAAGGGACATCAGCAAATTGTGGAAATGCTCAAAGCCTCAGTGAAATATAGTAAAACCGAAAAATAAATCAACACTTTAGAAAATAACAAACCTACCCCGAATGCAGGCTGGGTTTGGAACCCAGCCTTCTATGGATGTCTCGTTAATTGTAGGTTTTACTATAAACAGACGGAAAACAATAGGAGAACGCAATGGCTCTGACACGCGGTGTCACCCTAAAATCGGTTACACTGGCACTTATCCTTATCCCGATCAACTGCTATTGGATTATGTATACGGAAATGGTTTGGTGGGGACTTTTTCCGACGACGATGTCGCTGTTTTTCAATGCGGTCTTTTTTCTCTTTATTATTACGCTCTTCAATCTGCTCCTGCGACGCGTAAAACAGCAGTGGGCTTTGACACACGGCGAGCTGCTCGTCATCTACGTGATGCTCTGTATGGCGAGTGCTATCGCATCACATGACCACGCACAGGTGCTTATCCCGATGATCGGACACGTCTTCTGGTTCGATACACCTGAAAACGAGTGGCGAGAACTTCTATACCGATACATACCGACCTGGGGCACAGTCCAAGATAAACGGATCTTAGAGGGGTTTTACGAAGGGCAATCCACACTTTACGACATTGAAGTCTTACGGGCATGGTTGGGTCCGACATTGTGGTGGACAAGTTTTATTGTTGTACTCATATTTGTTATGCTGTGTATCAATGTTGTGCTTCGGAAACAGTGGACTGAACGCGAAAAACTCGCCTATCCGATCATTCAACTGCCCTTAGAGATGACGCGGGATAGCGGCGCTAACTTCTTCCGAGGCAGAGTCTTTTGGACGGCATTTATCCTCGTTTCAGTCCTGAATCTTATTAACGGGCTTAGCTATCTCTTTCCGACGATCCCAATTGTCGGTGTTCGGTTCCGGAATATCAGCCACTTTTTCACTGAAAAACCGTGGAATGCGATCGGTTGGACACCATTTTCTATCTACCCATTTGTAATTGGACTCGGGTTCTTCATGCCCTTAGATTTGTCGTTTTCCTGCTGGTTCTTTTACCTGTTCCGTAAGATGCAACGGGTCGGTGGTGCGATCATTGGCGTTCGCGGGTTACCCGGATTCCCCTATGACCGACAGCAGTCGCTCGGTGCCTATCTTGGTCTTGCGATCTTCGCTGTATGGGCAAGCCGTAAATACCTCGCTGAGGTTTTTAAACAGGTGATGACAGGGCGTTCAAGTCTCGACGAATCGGTTGAACCGATGCGATACCGAACCGCTATTATCGGTATTGTCTTCGGATGTGTTTATCTCATAGCGTTTTCTGTAAAGATAGGCATCAGTATTTCACTCGGTATCGCCTTCTTTGCGATGTATTTCGCATTGTCAACGGGGATTACGCGTATGCGGGTTGAATCTGGGGCACCAGCACACGATTTGCACTTTATGGGACCGGATTACGCTTTACCTGCGATTTTAGGATCACGCCGTATGGGCGGTGCTAACCTCACTGCACTCTCTTTTCTGTTTTTTTTCAACCGGGCGCACCGTAGCCATCCGATGCCGCATCAACTGGAGGGGTTCCAACTCGCTTCGCGCGCACGATTTAACCCGAAACCGTTGGTGTGGGTAATACTCTTAGCAGTGATCGTCGGTTCTATCGGTTCTTTCTGGGCATATCTGCATGATGTCTATCGTTTCGGATCATCCGGCAGTTTCGCGCATCACCCTTTCAATCGACTCCAACAGCAGCTCAATTTCCCGACAAACACGAACATACCTGAAGTGACGTTTATGGGCATCGGTATGGGATTCACGTTTCTCCTCATGTTTTTACGGATGCGTTTCTTTTGGTGGCCCTTTCATGCTGTCGGCTATGCTGTATCCGGAGCAGCCGACTGGTGTATGAACTGGCTCTGGATCTCGCTTGTGATTAGTACAGTCGCGAAATGGCTGATTATTAAACAGGGCGGGTTGCAGCTACATAGGAAAGCCGCACCTTTTTTCTTGGGTTTAATCCTCGGTGAATTCGTCGCAGGCAGTTTATGGAGTTTCTACGGCATGGCAACAGAAACTCGGATATTCCCTTTTAAAGATTGGTAATCCAGTCTGTATGGAATTTTTGGAATCTCAATTCTCTGCCATAGCAACGGTTATTCGTTAATCGTTCAGTAGAGCATTTATGGTGAATTATCAAAATACATTGACATCTATAGTGAGGTTTCATAGAAAACCTCTTGAATCCCGTAGGGATGGTATCTCTGTAGAAATAGGAATCATATACCGAATCAGCCCCGTAGGGGCGGCATCTATAGAGATGATAGTGCAAAATATCGCGAAATATCCCTAAATTGACACCTATAGTGAGGTTTCCTAACCGCACCGATTACGATGTAAAATTTTGTATAACCTACCATAGATGAAATTTAGAAAATCATTAACCTCACCTAAAATCTGACAACCTATGCTTATTGATAATGAAACCCAATATCAATTTTGTTTTTCCTAAGTAATGATTTATCGAGATAAACCCATACGGGATGTAGGTTCATAGGTGTTTTATTCCGAAAATCTAAATTTGATATTTTGAGCGGAAGGTGTAATCGGTTCCAGTGAGAACGAAAGCATCCGTTCTGAGTTGTCTCAGATGAACTTCTGGGAAATGGTGATGATGAAATAAAAATTCAGGGCGCATTCAAGGCGCGAAAAATTCACAATATAATAAAATAGTTTAGATGAAAAATAAGAATTTAATTCGGCGATGTTCGGTGTTAATTGCCTGAACTATGATTTGCCAGATTCAAGCTGTTAATGTTTTGACATTCATAGCAAATTTCATAGCAGCCTTCATAGCAGTCTGAGAAAAAAACGCCTAAAACCCAGATATAGCGCGGATTTATAGCCTTTTTTGAAATTCATTATTTTCCGATTTTGCTATGAAAACTATGAAATTTTATACCGCTTTTCGGCATTGTTGGAGTGGTACGCCGGTTTACCATGCGGATCAATTCAAAAAGAAGTACGTCTTAAGCACGCCGGGTTTATAGTAAAATCCGAAAATAAGTTTACATTTCATCAGGGAACAAACACCCTTCCACCGCTGGCGAGGGAGTTTTTGCTGGGGGTATTTGCTTGGGTATTTCTGCGGATTTCTTCGTAGGATCCTCACCATAGGACAACGCTCTCCCACCGCTGGCGGGGATTGTATCCTCGTCATAGGACAACACCCTTCCACCGCTGGCGGGATTGTATCCTCGCCATTTTGAGAGTGTATAGGTAATTATGGGTTTTACTATAAGCACGGACAGCGTATAACCTAAAAGCCTTCTTGAGCATCGCAGGGTGGGTTGAACGACGTAGACAAAAAAAATGGCGAGGTGTTTTTGCTGGGGGGTCTTCCCCAGGAAACCTCGCCAACGAATATGTAGGAAATTGTGGTCTTAGGATAGATCTGACAAACTACCGGTGCTATCGCCTAATTGTGCTAAATCGACATCCATACGGTTTAGCATTGACAGCCAAAGATTGTTAAGTGGGGTCTCTTTTGGATAGCGGATGTGGCGACCCGTTTTGAGCGTGCCGCAGCCAGAACCCGCAAGCAGGATCGGGAGATCGTGGTGGCTATGTCGGTTACCATCAGCGTTTCCACTGCCGTACAAGATCATCGAATGGTCTAACAGAGAACCATCCCCTTCAGCGGTAGCGTCCAGTTTTTCCAAGAAATATGCCAACTGCTGCGTATGGAAAATATCGATCCGTTTGATTTTTGCCTTCTTCTCTTCATCACCACCGTGATGCGACAAGTTGTGGTGTCCCTCAGTGACGTTGACAGTCGGATACGACTTATTGCTTCCTTCGTTTGCTAACGTGAAAGTCACGACACGGGTCACATCTGTCTGGAACGCAAGGAGAATCAGGTCCATCATGAGTCGGACGTGCTCTTGGAAGTCTTTAGGAATTTCTTCCGGTGCCGTATAATCGGGACTTTCGATTGGTGGGAACTTTTCGGCTGCGTCAATTCGCAGTTCAATATCCCGAATAGCGGAGAAGTACTCGTCGAGTTTACGGATGTCGTTCCCGCTGACTTGACGGATCAGATCCTTTGAGTCCTGCATGACGAAATCGAGGACACTTTTTCGCTGTTGATCGCGTTGCGTCCGCTGGGCATCTGGCAGGGTGGAGAACAGCCGTTCAAAAGCGAGTTTCGGGTTAACCTCTTTCGGGAGCGGCTGCGTCGCGGAACGCCACGATAACGTTGATGAGTAGACGCAACTATAACCGGAATCGCAATTCCCTGATCTGTAACCCGGATCAATGCCGAGTTCCAACGACGGGAGCCGGGTTTGATTGCCGACATGCGATGCTGCGGCTTGGTCAACAGAAACCCCTGCGTGAATATTGGAACCATCAGTTTTACGAGGTTGTGCACCTGTAAGGAAGGCTGCCATCGCACGGGCATGATCACCACCGCCATCGCCATTAGCGCGCGCCTTATCCGCCGTTAAACCGCTAAGCACCAATGTTTTGTCCTTCACATTCTCTAACGGTTTCAGAATATCTGTGAGTTCATAGCCTGCCCCAACCTGTTTCGGGGTCCAATCCTCCATAATCTTCCCGTTAGGCACATAGAGGAACGCCATCCGATTCGGAACAGTCTGCGTTGCACTGGCAGGTGCAGCTGCCCACGATGTAACGGGTCCCATCACTTCCAACCACGGTAGCGCGACAGTGACCCCTAAACCGCGTAGAAATGTTCGACGTGAAAGTTGTTTTGAAGTATTCATAATTATTTTTTCGTCAACTCCCCATAGTTAGAGCGGTAGGAAACTTGCCAAAAGCCTCTGCTGTCACTTTCTGATTTCTCGCTTCATAACTCCTATCACTCAATTATACCTTATTTTATTTCGCTTGTCAAGTGTTTATGCGGAGGCATTTATAGTAGATTTTGGAATTACTTATACACTTGTTCCTTTAAAAGTACGGGGCCCCTTGTGCTTCAACATAAACCGAGTACAGAGATTGACTGCCAGTCATAAAGAGTCGGTTCCGTTTCACACCACCGAAACAGATATTTGAACAAATTTCTGGGAGGTGAATCTTACCGATCAGCGTGCCGTCCGGCGCGAAGATATGCACCCCATCGTAGCCTTCACCGACCCAACCTGTACCTGTCCAAACATTGCCATCAGTATCGCATCGAAGACCGTCAGCAGCACCGGGTGCCATCTCAGCGAATACCTGTTTGTTGCTTAACCGCTCACTATCTACGACATCGAAGACGACGATGTTTTTCGCTGTCCCTGTGTCAGCGATATAGAGTTTTTCGTAATCAGGTGAAAAGCAGATGCCGTTGGGTCTTTCGAGTGCTTCCGTCACAACCGTCGCTTTACCAGTGCCCGGATTCAGACGATAGACGGAGGTCGGCAGTTCAAAAGGTGCTTTATGTCCCTCATAATTGAACAGGATACCGTATCCTGGATCCGTGAACCAGATATGCCCATCCGGATGGACGACCGCATCGTTGGGTGCATTGAACCGTTTGCCTTCAAAGTTATCAATCAGGACAGTAACCGTTCCGTCATATTCCGTGCGAGTGACGCGTCGGGTACCGTGCTCACAACTGATGAGCCGACCTTGCCGGTCGCGCGTGTGACCGTTGGTATGGTTAGACGGTTTGCGGTAGACACTTACCTTACCGGTGGCTTCCTGCCATTTCAGGATCCGGTTGTTCGGAATATCGCTCCAGAGGAGGTACCCACCGTCGCCGAACCAGACGGGACCCTCAGACCAGCGCGCACCTGTCCACAATCGTTCGACAACAGCATTCCCGATCTTGTATTTCGCAAAACGCGGGTCGATAACTTCAACCGCTGGGTCGGGATAACGGGTAATCGGTCCCTCTTTTGAAGGGATGTCTGCCAAAGCGGTCAAAGGGTTTAGCATTGGCAAAGCAACGCTTACACCCAGACCGCGTAAGAATGTTCGACGTGAAAGTTGTTTTGATGTGTTCATGAGCATCTCCATCACTAAGGTTTATAGTAAAACCAAAAAATAAATCAACACTTTAGAAAATAACAAACCTACCTCTCATGCAGGCTGGGTTTGGAACCCAGCCTTCTATGGATGTCTCGTTAATTGTAGGTTTTACTATAGTTTACCGGACACTTGTATTTTTGTCAGGTTACTTTACTACTAACATTTTGCGAGTAGCCTTAAACTCACCTGCTGAAAGCGTGTAAAAGTAGACACCACTTGCCACTGACTCACCTATTTCATTCGTCCCATCCCAATACGCTGCACGGTCTCGACTCCGATAGATACCAGCCGGTTGATAGCCCAATGCCAATGTCCGAATCGAGGTGCCGTTGGCGGAATAGATAAACACAGTAACCTCTGCCGACCTCTCCAATTGATACGGTATCCATGTCTCAGGATTGAACGGATTCGGATAGTTGGGTAAAAGAGCAGTGTCTTTGGGGGTTAGCACGATTAGAAGTTGTTCAAGCATCAACACACCGCGTTGGAACGTGGAATCTGTCAAATTAACTTTATGTGCCGCACTCAGCCAGGGTTGCACGTTGGATGCAGAGAGCATCTCTTGTGTGTCTGCATAGATTGCTGGCGCAGCCGCCGTGTCTCCGAAGGCTCCAGCGACCAATACAAGGTCTATAATATCGACGCTTCCGTCACCATTAACATCTGCTACATTTTCCCCGCCTCTTCCAAAATTAGTAGCAACAAGCACTAAATCTTGGATGTTGATAACGCAATCCTTATTCACATCTTTGATGTTAAAGGGTGCACAACCTTCCGGAACAGCACTGTTTAATAACAGTGAACCTTCAATCCATGCATAAGATTTATGTCCTTCATTGTTAGATAAAGTAACATCTCGTAAAGATAGTTTAGAACCTTTAATTGCATTTACTTTAAATTTAAGCGTCGCGAGTGTTCCATCACCATTACTACCAATACCAGGTAAGGAAAGCGCGGCGAGCTGAATACTACCTGAATGGTTATTAACAATAGGTTGAACTGGTACTCCTTCAGATAAATAATCCCCGTATTGAGTCTCTTGATACGCAAGCGCGTCGGGATCAAATTCTATTGTAGCCTGATACCCTGATATGTTTTTACCATTGGAAATTTTAAGATCGAATGCCAATTCTTCACCGGCGGTTAAAGATGTAACCGAATCTGGCGAAATACTAACAGTGGGGTAAGATGTCAAGTCCCATAACATTATAGTTTTATCATAATAATGACCACTCGCGAGCATCTTTCCACCTGGGGAAAATGCTATAGAAATCGTATCATCCTTGTAATCTGATAATGTCCATTTATATGTGCCAGTCTCTGTATCCCAAAAATGGATTTGATCGCTCCCGTTATCGCCACTTACAAATATTTTACCATCTGGGGAAAATGCAAGAGCAAGTACTTGACTTAAATACCCACTGTGAATTTTCGGATTAGAAATTGTAAACTTAATGTTTTTTCTCACGGCATCCCATAAACGGATTTCGCTCCCGGCCCCGCTTGCTAATATACTACCATCTGGAGAAAATCCAATACAATGAACTCCACCTTTGAGTAACGTTTTTTCAGTATTTAATTCTACATCATATATCCAAATACCGAGTTCACAAGCTATTGCTAATTCTCTTCCATCTGGAGAATAACTTAATCCTTGAATCCCAGGGACTGTTGTAGATGAAGTAGAAATAGGGATTGATGTGGGATTTGTTTCAGTTGTGTTTATAACTATTGCCGGATTCGTAGGCAGGATATTTATAGGGTTTTCACCTGCAGGCAACGCATCTGTAGTTGATTTCCAAAAACGAATTCCTTTTGCACCTGCACCCGCTAAAGTTTCACCGTCTGGTGAATAAATTACATAATCTCTATATCCGTCGCCATCAAGAAGTAACAATTTGGGTTGTCCTGTGGTTGCGTCGTATAAAGCATCGCCACATACAAGTGTCTTACCATCTGGTGAATATCTAACGTATCGTCCACTAACGTCATTAATAGTTAGTTTTACTGTCTTATTTTCAACATCCCATAGAACTACTTGACTGGGCCGATAGAGCACGCTTGCTAACGTTTTACCATCTGGTGAATAATCTAAATCTACCGGAACACCTCCATCAGGTCTACATAAACGCGCAATAGCATTTTCAGGCAAACCTAATTGACTACAACTCTGCCCTAAAATATCTAATGAAGACAGATGCAATCCGAGAAATAGCAGAAAAAAAATCAAAACGTATTGTTTTTTCATTATGATGGTTTCCTTTTTCGAGTCGATCTGACGTTAGCTTACATAGGATTAGAAGTATTCCAACGGTTGCTATACAGCAGCATAATCCGATTATGAATAAATTCATATTTCTCAGGACAACAAGAACGGAGTTTATCCGGATAAACAAAATAGAAGCCAATGCTTTCCGCCATATCCTCATCGGGATTTTCTGTATAAGCGTAATCCGTTACAAACGCTGAACGCTCTTGAGTTGTTGACCAGCCGGATTCACTTGTTAAATCTTGTTGCCATCCGCCAAGTTTCGTCCAATCCTTTTTAAGTTGAGGATCAAAAACATACCACCATAAGAAATGGGCCTTTTCGTGGGCAATTATCTTACGCGTATCATCGCGATGAAAGCGACCGAGATCATCACCAGGATCGCGATGGCGAAGGAAAATAGATTCAGCAAATGTTATATAACCGCGACTTACCATTGCCGAACTGATACCTCTTTCTTCTCTATCGATTCTACGGACTATATACTTTAATCGGGGTGTTTTATGTAATGCTTGAGGGAATTCTTCAAGGACAGACATAATCAGCATCAGATCTTCATTTTCAAAATCCGAATAACCTTTTGCTGTGTTGTTCTTGGTACGCGGCGGTAATGCAGCATGAGACGGGACATCTATACCATACCTTTTCTTCATTATTGATTCTATTACGGACCTGTTTGTTCCATTCTCTGTTATGAATTGAACGACAACATGAAAAAGACCTTTCTTCGATGGCGATATTTCTTGAGGTTCTTCGGCAGTTGGAAGCGCGTTCCTGCTAATGGTAACGTGTTTTGACTTACCCTTAAATTCAATCTGAATACCGTTTTCTAAGTCAGCATCACTGATATTCCATGTGGAAAACTGTAGATTCAGAAGATCTGGGGATACGGCTTCAAAGACCTTTAAAAGTGCAGCAGCATCTTTTGTCGTCCATGTAGAATCTAAGTAGATAGAATAGTTGTCTTGCAACCGTAAAAGCGGATATTTATTGGATGTTTCGGGGGGCAGTGTATAACAACTCGCTTGGAGAATTATGATGAATAGAAGGAGAACGGCAGAACTGAAGGGCGAATTAAAAGACGCGTAGCTTGAAACGAAGTGGAACGGTTCTGCTTGGGGTGTTTTTGCTTGGGTGTTTCTGCGGATTTCTTCAGATATACGGAATGGTACCGTCAACTTAACGAGCTCAGCCGACTGAACTGCAAGGAAACTTAGAAAAATTCGCATCGTCAATTATCCTCAGTGCCGCGTCGTAACCGGAACGGATCGCTTTTGACAATTTCAATAATGAGTACCGAACTCTTGTAACCATCAACTTCAAGTTGCGCAACGATCCGATCAATAGTGGGTCTGTCATAATATTCCAACCCTCTGCCTAAAGCATACGTCAACATCTTTTCCGTCAAACAGCGGACAAACTGTTGTTTCCTATCTTTAAGGATCTGTTTCAGGTCTGCTATACCATCAAAAGAGGTGCCATCCGGCAATACCGCTGTTGTATCAATCTCCAATTCACCCTCTTTTTTCCGAAATGCCCCGATTGCGTTATAGTTTTCGAGTGCGAATCCAATCGGATCCATTTTGGCATGGCAGTTGGCACATGCCGGGTCTTCTCGGTGTTGTTCAAGGCGTTCTCGTAAGGTGGTCCCGGTAATAGCATCTTGATCCTCTTCCAATTCGGGGACATCTGGTGGTGGTGGCGGTGGTGGTGAGCCGAGAATTTGCTCTAACACCCAACGTCCTCTTTTGACAGGTGAGGTACGGGTCGGGTTAGAGGTCACCGTCAGGACGCTGGCGTGGGTAAGTATGCCACCGCGTGAAGCACCTTGCAACGTGACACGCTGAAATTCCTTGCCTTTAATCGCTTCGCCACCGGGAACAGTTTTCTTCTGTCCCATCCAGTTCCCGGACGTGTCGGCAATACCGTAATGGTTCGCCAATTCCTTGTTAAGGAAGGTGTAATCTGCGTCAAGCAGATCAAGGACGCTCCTATCCTCACGGAAGATTGATTCGAGAAAGTGTTCTGTCTCTCCCAACATCGCCGCACGCAATCTGCGACCGAAGACCGGAAATCGTTCACGGTCAGGCGTAACCGTTGCGATGCGTTGGATTTGCAACCATTGGGAGCCGAAGTCACGCGCCAATTCCGCCGCCTTCGGATCCGCCAACATCCGTTTAACTTGTGCTTCAAGATTGAGAGTGAGCTGGTTTTTCTTGGCAAGTTCAAAGAGTTCATCGTCCGGCATACTGCTCCACAGGAAATAGGAGAGCCGAGAGGCGAGTTGAAACGCATCAATCGGGTATGGTTCTGGACTTTGTGGGCGGTCATCTAATTCCAATCGAAATAGGAACTTCGGTGAACAGAGTATAACTTTGATGGCTTCTTGGATACCGGCTTCCCATTTCGCACCGTCGGCTTGGGTGGCTTCTACAAACTGCGCGAGTTGTTCAATTTCGCTCTCGGTTGCCGGACGGCGGTATCCACCGTTAAGCAGGCGTGTCAATACTTCCCGCGTCTGTTCAGATTGTGGGATGTCCGGTGTACATGCCAAGATTTTGAGTTGGGTATCGGGTCGGGTATCCAATGGACCTTCTGCCCAGAGTGCCCGAATTTGGAGTTTCGCGGACGGCTCATCGTCCGTAGGTTTAACCATCGCAATCCCAACGCTTTGGATGTTTGGGATTCCAGTAACGAGCACTTCAACGGTCTCTGTATCTTTTGGGTCGCGAGAAGTAATCTCAAAGGTTTTTAGGATTTTAATTCTGTTTTCCGCCGCCGGGTCCATGCCGACCAATCGTGCAAGTTCCTCTGGCGGAGAGACTGTTTCTAATGTTTCACCCTGAATAAATAAGGCAATTTCAACAGGCGTTTGATTCTCAGGCTCAGCGATGGGTGTTTCATTATCGGTCTCAGTATCCGAGGTTTCACTATAAGGATCGTTCTCAGCCACAGGGGTTCCATTATCGGGTTCAACGTAGAGTGTCGCCTTGTAGAGAATTTCTTCCTCGGGGAACATCCTAAAATAGGTCGCACCTGTCGTAAAGGGCCCCGATTTCCACGCCTCTGTAGCCATTGGATCGAGGAGTCGGAAACGTGTATCAGGGACATCATCGTGGCGTGGGTCAAGGCGCGATCCTCTTTGATAGCGTTTGGATGGCGGTGGTGGTTCCACCAAAATCACACGCGTCGCAATGGCTTCCGCTGCTTCAAGGTAGCGTTCCATCAGGAGCGGCGACATCGTCAGCACATCGCCGATATTATCAAATCCGTGTCCTACGTCATCAGCAGGAAAATTTTCGGTAGGATCGAAATCGACACCCAGCAGATCACGAACAGTATTTTTGTATTCGACTTTATTGAGACGGCGCACCGTGACGCGCCCTGGATCCGGTTTCGCTGTCCGATCCGCGTGTTCAAAAATCGCTTCAATATGCGCAACAAATGCGTCTGATACTTCCACAGTGGGTTGATGATCACTCTCCGATGGCGGCATCTGCCCCGTCGTTAACATATCGAGTACCCGTTCCCAGACCTCGCGATTTTCAACCAACGAACGGTTATCCGTAAAGGCATCGAGCGCGAGTTCTGCAGCCGGTTCATCACCAGAATGGCAGTCAAAACAGAACTGTTTCAAGAAGGGGAGGCCCTCTTGCGCAAAACCAGAAGATGTCTCTTCACTCGGCTTAGCGGCAAAGGCGATGAGGATCAATATCAATGTTAGGTAGAGGCATTGTCGGATATGATTAAACGAGATCATTGATAGACTCCCGCAAGATACAGAATAGGGTTTATTGCTTATGGATAATTGCTTGTGTCTGTTTATGGCTTGGTTACTGTATAGAGTAATAATACCATAACTTTTTACGTAAAGTCAAGTAAAAGGTGAAGTATGTCCAGGGCATTCAATTGTCCATTTTTTTAATCGAATTTTCACCCATCAGGTCCGGTAGGTTCGGTTTTGCGGTGTACTCACCCCGGGGAATGCCACACGGAAACCTTCATACCGTTGATTCATGCGACCTGCATTCCTAACCGAACCGGAACCTAAAAAAAAGACGTGAGATCTAATAATTTTAGGACTTACGCATTCCCTTTCAAAGTCCCCCTGATAAGGGGGATTTAGGGGGTTTAATGGACGGAAACTACCATTTTTTGCGTCTAAATGTCCGATATTTGCCCGATTTGCGTAAGTCCTGAATTTCTTAAAATTGAATAGCCCTGTATAGAGCACACAATGTACTTCTTTCAAAATCTACTATCTCGACCTTCTTCAGCCCCGTAGGGGCGGTATCTGTGTAGAAAAATGGTGCCCTCTACCTCCCAAGCCCCGTAGGGGCGATATTTGTCTAAAAACGCACAGAAACCGAAAACTATAGTAAAGCCAACAATTAAAAAGACATTTTAGTGATTTCAGAGACTACCCCTCGTAGGGGTTTTGCTGGGGTGTTTCTTCTAAGATCCCCTCGCCTGCCGTGGTGTGTCTCGTTAATTATGAAATCCACTATAAATAGCTTTGGAAGTATGTCTTTATAGGAGCGAGTGTTTTTGCTTGGGTATTTCTGCGAATTTCCCCATGCTCGTGATCTTCCGACCCAAATAAGAACCGACCAGCAGAAAATCGAAATTAAGGAAAGGTTTTGGACATTTGTGAGGTTGGACAGTAATTTTAAAAGAAAATGCCCGACCGAACGGTAGGGCAGTGGTATTTTTCAGACTACAAAGATTATAGCGTCTCTAATCTTTTCATGCTTCTCATAATTTGGGACTTAAGTTCTTCGTCTTCTGCCTTCTCTGCCAAATCTAATGCTGCCTGAAAATCTCGCTTAGCGTTATCAGCATGACCTATGTTTGTGTGGCTTGGGTGGAAGTTGCCTTGCCCCGAGCGTTATTTTTGTTGTTCTGGTGAATAGAATACAACAAAGGTCCGAAGATCCCCGCCAGAATTATATATTGCAGGTTAAGCATGATCCCTGTCCTTTCTTCAAGATTCGTGACTGTTTTCTCCAAACCCCTACAGTTTTAGTCAAGGTCTCCACATTCTCGTTCAACTTTCCAAGAGTGTCAGTCAAAGTCTTCACATTTCTGTTCAATTCTTCCACATTTTCGTCAAGTTTCGCTACATCTATCTGTTTGGTAACCGTTATAATGTTTGGATCCGACGGATCCTGTCCAAACGCGGCAGTAACGAAAAGAACGCAGAGAATTCCAAATAGTCCACCCTGTCCATTTAGCATTATAAATTTCCCATGCTTCAATTTTACCGAATAAAAATAACGCATATACCATTATTTTAGTCCATAGATTAAATTATTTTAGCATATTTTTTAGCATATTATTGAAGAAAAATGTAGAAAAATGCACTGCGCGGCGTAGCAGTGTGCTAAGAAGATCAATGGCAAAAACGAAAACTACAAATTGATTCTGCCCGCCGTCAACTGCTATAGGACCCTGTAAATAACGCTGAAATTTGCTTTTTTAACACGGCTTTGCTAAAATGGTAGCACTAAAATCGTCATAGGGGTCTATAGCCATGAATCAACACGAACAAGAAGTGCTTGTAGACGCAGCGGCACTACAAAGTGTCTGTAGCCAACTTTACCAGAAAGTCGGCGTTGCTGAATCTGATGCGGATACCATTGCGGAAATGCAGGTCCTCATGGACTTGCGGGGTGTTCATTCGCACGCAACACGCGGCCTACCCGGTTATGTCCGAGGTATCATCAGTGGAAACATTAATCCCAATCCTCAACTCCAAACGCTTGAGGATAATCCTGCCTCTGTGCTGCTGGATGGCGACCGCGGATTGGGGCATCTCGTCAGTATCCGTGCGATGAACATCGCTATCGAAAAAGCGAGGTTTGCCTCGATTGGTGTAGCGATTGTTCGCAATAGCAATCACTTCGGGGCTGCTTCCAGCCATGCCATGCGGGCACTACCACACGATATGATCGGTTTCGCGACGACCAACGGACTCGGTGTGAATGTTGCTGTTTTCGGGGCAAAGAGCGTCTCGATTGGTAATAATGCGTTTTCCTATGCCATCCCCGCTGGTGAGGAACCGCCAATTGTGTTGGATATGGCGTGTGGTGCCGCTGCTGCCGGACGGATCGGAACTGCAAGGCTATACGAAGAAAAAATTCCGTTAGGATGGGCACTCGACGCAGATGGCAACGAAACCGACGATCCGGGAAAAGTCGCTGTTATTCTACCTGCTGCAGGTCCCAAAGGTTCTGCACTCGCAATCGTGATGGATGTTTTGTGCGGTCCCTTGAGCGGTGGATTGATGGGCATCAACAAACGGTTTCAGCCGGGGGACACGCCACTCGAAAAACGCGTATCAGGACACTTTTTCTTCGCAATTAACATCGCCAACTTCACCGATGTTTCAGAGTTCAAGGCTGAAATCGATCGCCAAATCCAGATGACGCGTCAAGCCATCCCACGCGCCGGT
The DNA here is from genome assembly GCA_022394775.1 of Candidatus Poribacteria bacterium. Lineage (GTDB taxonomy): Bacteria > Poribacteria > WGA-4E > WGA-4E > WGA-3G > WGA-3G. The sequence continues at coordinate 7,309 of JAGFCB010000018.1, read as the reverse complement.
TTTACGCGCGTTACGTTACCCGGTGAGATTGAGTCAGAATTAACGCAAGAACGCCTCGCAAACGGGATACCTCTTCACAAGGAACCGTTGAAGGCACTTGAGCAACTCGCTGACGAATTAGGTGTCGAAATTCCGTGGGACAAGCAGTGAAACCGACTCACAAGACCCAGAAAATACTTGACATTCCTTTAAAAATCAGGTATAATTATGATTTCCTATTTATGCCAGTAGCAGTTGAATATGCCAGAATTGCATGATCCGCGAAAATCGGTTTCCGAATAGACGCTGTGGAGACAACTATGCACCTAATTACGCTGGACCCTTGGTCAGAAAAAGATATCCTTGAAACGGTTGAAGGTAGTCTACATATAAAGAAATACCCCGAAAAATATAGACATGCTGTAGGTGGGAAAAGCCTCTGCCTGCTGTTCCAAAAAACCTCCACGCGAACACGCTGCGCCGGTGAAATCGGTATTACACAACTCGGTGGACACGCACACTATCTTGATTGGCGAACAACAAACTTCGCTTTAGCCGACCTCAGCGACGAAATGCGCGTTCTCTCGGCGTATGTCGATATTATTTTAGCGCGTTTTTTGAAACACACAGACCTCGTTGAAGCCGCTGCCGCCGCAACTGTCCCAATAATCAACGGGTGCTGTGACAAGTACCATCCAACACAAGCACTCGGCGACCTCATGACAATACAAGAGCATGTCGGGAGACTCGAAGGTGTCAAATTGTGTTTCATTGGTGTACATAATAACGTCTGTAATTCGCTGATTGCTGCTGGAATGAAGACTGGGATTGAAGTAACTGTTGTCGCACCGGAGGTGAACCCCGCTGCTGTTGATAAAAAATTATGGGATGCAGCGGCTCGGAAAGGTCTCTATAAAGTGCTTGATACAAGCAGTATAAACATCAGTCGTGCGCTGGAAAGTGTCATCGCTGAAAGCGATATTGTCTATACAGATACATGGGTAGATATGGAATTTTTCACGGATCCTGCTTTCGCTGAAGAACGGGAACGGCGGCTAAAGAAGATGATGCCCTACCAATTGAATACCGAACTCTTAGAGGGACACGAGTGCAAGGTTATGCACTGCCTGCCCGCGCATCACGGGTATGAAATTTCGGCTGAACTCGTCAACGATGAACGTTCAATTATCTTTGACCAGTCCGAAAACCGTCTCCATAGCATGAAAGCGATTTTGCTCAGATTACTCGCGCACGCCTAATCCATATTCAGAATTTTGACAGATATTAAATAAAATTTTATTACAGGAACCTCTTGTGAATTCTTTTCCAAAGCGCGTAAGCCCAAGCATCGCGCCGGGCGAGTCTACGAAAACGGACATGAAAACCGCAATCCACCCTACCGAACCGCAAGGAAAATTAGAAAGACTTGAATGCAGCAAATGTGGTGAAACATACCCGCACACGATCCCACAGAACGTCTGTAACACCTGTGGGAAACCCTTGTTTGCGCGTTACGCACTTGAGCAACTATCAGGGACATGGACACGTGATACGTTGCTATCAAGACCTGCATCGCTCTGGCGTTATAGTGAGCTCCTTCCTATATCCGACCCAATCGACATAGTGACGCTTGGCGAGACAATGACACCGCTCCTCCGGACGAAAAGATTAGGGGCAAAATTTGGGCTGCCAGAGGTATGGGTAAAAGACGAATCGCGGTTACCTACCGGCAGTTTCAAGGCACGCGGTTTAGCGATGGCAGTATCTAAGGCGAAGTCGCTCGGATTAACACAGTTGGCAATCCCGTCTGCCGGTAACGCAGCTACGGCGCTCTCCGTTTATGCCGCCGCCGCAGGTATCACCGCACACATCTTTATGCCACAAGACACGCCCGCTTTCAATAAAGAGACGTGTCAACTCGCAGGTGCGAACGTTACACTGATTGATGGGCTCATCAACGATGCCGGCAGAATTGTCGCTGAACGCAAGGTACGTGAAGGTTGGTTTGATGTATCGACCCTCAAAGAACCTTATCGAGTGGAAGGCAAGAAGACGATGGGGTTTGAACTTGCGGAGCAATTCGGTTGGGAACTCCCTGATGTTATTATCTATCCAACCGGCGGTGGCACAGGGATTGTCGGGATGTGGAAAGGCTTTGCGGAGTTAGAAGCGATCGGATGGATCGATAAAAAAAGACCACGCTTTGTTTCAGTGCAATCGGCAGGCTGTGCACCGATTGTTAAAGCGTGGCGCGAAGGAGCGACTGAGGCAATACCGTGGCAGGATGCGCATACCGTTGCAAGCGGTTTACGCGTGCCACAAGCGATCGGCGATTTCCTTATTTTAGAGGCAATTCGTAAAAGCAACGGTGCCGCGGTTGCTGTTTCAGATGATGCTATCCGTGAGGCGATGCAACTACTCACTACCACTGAAGGAATTTTGACCTGTCCTGAAGGGGCAGCAACGGTCGCTGCGCTCAAACAACTCGTCGCTAACGGAATGATTGAACCCGCCGAGCGTGTTGTCTTATTCAATACGGGCGGGTACCAGTCCTAAAAGAAATTATATACCGTTAAGCGTTGATCTTATCGGTTTTCAAGATAGTCGTAGGTCGGTTTCTCTTCTGTTTCCGCGCCTTCTTTAGATGCCTTGTTCTTGAGATGATAGCCTACCTCATGTTTCTGCACCGATATAATTGGGTAGGGGCCATCAAATCCAGTAACGATACCTTGTACCTCAACCGGTTTACCGCTATTTCCGGCATCAGTCCGCAGTTGATCGAATTCAGGATTCGCGTCGAAAACGAAGTTCTGTCCTTGATTCCCCGTGACCATCGCGTGCTGGATATTGGAGGTCTCCGGTCGCCAGCGCCGCCATGACGGAACATTTCGGATATATCTTCGAGCAAATCCGGGATGTCCAAACATGTCGCCCCGGATAGTCGCATGGGTCTTAAGGACGCGAGCACTCCCGATCCCGTGGCGACCCCGGAAACGCGAGTCGTTGAGTTGACGCGTGATGTCATATACATCAAACGTATGTGTCTCGCTATATTCACTAACACCATGTCTCGGCTTGACTTCCACAACGGTGGTAAAAAGTCGCTTCCTGCCGTGTTTGTCGACAGGTGTGCTAAACGTAATATCCTTTGGATCTGCCCACGGTTCCAACAACCGTCGAATCTGGCGCGCATCGGCATTGCTAACAACATCGGAAATCTCTATTTTCAACACAACAGGTTCTTCAGCCATACTCACCATGCTGATTCCTACAAATAGGATTACGACCAGAAGCGTGAGGCAGTAGAAATGTGCACGTTTCATTCTCATCTCCTCGCTTAATTTTATCAAGGTTAATCTTTCTTGTTCTATTAGACACCTTTCAAGGTAAAAAGTTTCAAAAAAAGTCTTAGCAGGATTGTAACGGACAATTAAATGACTCTGTATGCCATTTACCTATATCGCCCTGCAGGGTTTTTGCTTGGGTATTTCTTCAGGGTTTGTAACCCCGCCGCTGTAAAGATAATTACGGGTTTTACTATAATGATGCCACTTTGCTGTGAAAAGGGTGCATAATTTTACAATGAAGTCAGAATTCTACCTTTTATAATGTGCTTTGACTACTTACAAAGGTAAACGTTCAGTGCGATAAAGAAGTTTACAGGTTTTCGTCTTTACGCTCGAAACTCTTTATCCAGCTTAATTCGACGATATAATACAAGACCGGCAAGACGAGCAGCGTTAAAAGTGTGGCTGTTATCATTCCACCGCTGATGACAATTGCAAGCGGCTTCTGGAGTTCTGCCCCAGAACCGTGGGCAAGGGCGAGTGGAAGCATCCCTAACCCTGTAGTCAAAGCCGTCATTAACACCGGACTGATCCGTTCCTCAGCACCCTTTATCACCGCATCGTAGAGCAACATGCCTTCTGAGCGCAGCGTGTTGATGTGTGTCACCAAGATAATACCATTTCTTACTGCGATACCGAAGAGAAGAATAAAACCCACCATTGATGGAATACTCAGCACACCGCCTGTGAGAAAGACACTAACAACGCCACCGATTAACGCTAACGGCAGGTTCAGCATCACCAACAGTGAGAGCCGAAATGAACCCATCGCCAGAAACAGTAGTACACAGATACCGACAACCACAAATCCTGTCTGAATCAGGATTCTTCTTTGTGCCGACTGTTGACTCTCAAATTGCCCGCCGTAGGTAAGGAAATACGCTTCCGGTAGGTCGATATGTTCGTCAATTTTTTCCTGAACCTCTCCAATGAAGTTGCCAAGGTCGCGATTTTGGACATTACACTGAATGACAATACGCCGAGAAACGTTCTCGCGATTGATCGTATTCGGTCCGTAGCCGAAACTGACATCAGCGACCTGTTTTAACGGAACGAATGTTCCTAAAGGTGTTAGGAGTTCCAAGTTTTCAATGGATTCAACGGTGTTGATAAGTGTTGGGTCAACTCGGATTAAAAGAGCATACTGGCGTTGTCCTTGGATGACCTGACTAACGGTCTCGCCTTTGAACGCGGTTTCTGCAAAATGTGTTACATCCTCGACCTTCAAACCGTAGCGTGCTGCTTTAAGTCGTTTGACTTTGATCTGAAGCTGTTCCACCTGCACCTGCTGTTCCACCTGTAAATCGGCCACACCTTCAATTTCGGAAATGACTGCCCGGATATCCTCTGCTTTTTGTCTGAGCGTATTAAGGTCTGGTCCGAACAACTTCAACGCCACTTGTGCGCTGACACCAGACAAAAGATGGTCAAGTCGGTGTTGGATCGGTTGACCGACGGATACCAGCACACCCGGAAAGTTTTCGGTAGATAACAGCGTGCGGACTTCGCCCAGGAGTTCTTCCCGTGTTTTTTCGCGTTCATCGGGAGGAATGAAGTTCACAAGGATTTCGTGTGTGTTCACATCGTGGGCATGTTCATCTGCTTCTGCACGCCCGGTACGGCTGCTGACGCTTGTCACCTCCGAAATCGTTAAAAGCCTCGTCTCCATCTCTCTGCCAATACGCGTGGATTCGCCTAACGAGGTTCCCGGAGGTGAAAAGACACTAATCGTGAATGTGGCTTCATCCATGACGGGCAAAAATTCGCGACCTAATCGAGGGATCGCTGCTATAGTGAGTGCTACTAATAACAGTGCTAACACCACAACACCCCAACGCAAACGCATAACCAGCGCGAGGATCGGGCGATAAGCGCGTTTAATCCAAACAACTACAGGACTCTCTTTCGGTGGCGCGGGCTCTGAATCAGATCCTTCTTTCATCCGTTGCCATTGGAAACGGGTTAGTAGCAAATCGCTGAGGACGGGAACCACTGTCAAGGCGACGAGCAACGATGCCGCCATCGAAATAACAACTGCCCAACCGAGCGGACGGAACATCCTGCCCTCCATACCGCTAAGACTGAACAGCGGAACGAAGACAAGGATAATAATCAACGTCGCAAAAACAATTGATGCCCGAATTTCATCGCTGGCGCGCGTCACGACCTCTGATGGTGTCTCTTCAAGTTCCTCACCCATATAACGGCGGCGGAAGTATTCCTGCAATCGCCGAAAAATGTTTTCGACATAGACAATCGCGTCATCCACCACCATTCCGACGGCAATCGCTAAACCCGCAAGCGTCATGATGTTGAGGGTGTCTCCTTGAGACAGCAACGCAATAACGGCTATGATTAGTGAGAGTGGGATCGCTGTTAGGGTAATCAGGGCAGTCCGAATATTAAAGAGGAAAATCACCAGAATGACAACCACGAGGATAGCACCATCGCGTAACGCATCTTTGACGGTATCAACGGCACGGCGAATCAACTCTGCTTGTGAGTATTCAACTTTAATCTTTACGCCTTCAGGCATTGACTGTTCCAATGATTTCAGGACAGATGTGACTTTGTCACTGAGATTTATGGTGTTGATGCCCGGTTGTTTAACGACTTTGCCTAAAACGGTTTCTTCCCCGTTGTGGCTCCCCGCACCACGCCGAATTTCTGGAAGCGATCCAATTTTCACTGTCGCTATATCTTTAACGAGAATCGGTGTACCGTACCCTCGCACATCCACGACAACGTTTTCAATGTCGGCAACCGTGGAAATCCGGCCCAACCCTCGAATCATTAACTCGCGGGACGCTTTGATGAGGAAGCCGCCTGCAGAGTTTTCATTGCTTTTCTCGAGTGCCGAAGCAACCTCTTCAAGTGAGAGATGATAACTAATCAGCTTCTCAGGGTTGACGAACACTTGAAACTGTTTTACGTACCCGCCGATATTGATTATATTAGCGATACCACCTTGTGATTGCAGTTGGTATCGAATAATCCAATCTGCCAAGTCCCGCATTTCCATCTCATCGAATTCACCTGTTTCATTGACGAGTGCGTATTCTATAATCTCGCCTAAAAGGGAAGATGTTGGTAAGATAATTGGCGCATCAACGCCTTCAGGTAAATTCGGGGCAACGAGTTGGAGCCGTTCGGAGACCATCTGCCGAGCAAGGAATATATCCATACCCCAGTCGAATTCAACAAAAACAAGCGACAAACCGATCGCTGACGAGGATCTGACCCGTGTAACGTCTGGCGCGCCATTCATTGCACTTTCAACAGGGAGCGTGACGAGGGTTTCCATTTCCTCAGGGGACCAGCCGTGTGCCTCAGTTAGGACGGTAATACGGGGTGGATTAATATCCGGATAGACATCAATTGGTGCCGATTGGAACATCCTGAACCCGATGATAACTGCCACAATCGTGCAGGCAATGACGAGGAGCCTATTTTTCAGTGAGACTTCGGTGATTTTTGACCACATTGATTGTTCTCCTCTATGACCTTTAGTGGGGGTGTCCATGTCCATCAACGACTTCGGAAGGAGCTGTCATAGCTCTCATAAGTTGATGCGTACCTTGAACAACCACTAACTCCCCCGGAAGCAGACCATCTCTGATTTCTATATACCGGTCGTCTTTCGCACCTACCACAATTTCGTGTCTTGTGTAGGTGGCACCGTACGCAACGAAAACAAACCGGCTACCTCCATCTTCAATCACAGCATCCAGAGGAACGCTCAAGACATCGGAGCCTTTTTCAAGGACAATTGTCTGTTCAGCAAACATCCCGGGTTTCAGATGATGATCAGGATTTTCAATTTTTGCCCAAAAGTGAACGGTCTGTTCCTCTGGTTCCACAACATCCGAAATCCCAGAAATCTTGCCAGTGTAAATCGTTTCTGGGTACGCAGCGACGCTAATACGCACCTCATTACCGATCTGCCATTTGTCCTGAATATCTGCAAGTGTATCTTCGTGCAC
>JAGFCB010000293.1 GCA_022394775.1 Candidatus Poribacteria bacterium | reverse complement strand
GACAATATCATCTCCTTTGAGGTGATGATAGAGGTCCTTGGATCGCCAGAGGAACTCAAGCCGGGTATGAGCACAGATGTTGACATCATCACCTACGAGGAAAAGAATGTACTGATGGTGCCGATCGATGCGATTATCAGCGAGAAGAGCGTAACGGTCAATGCGCAGGTAGGTAACACATCGCCGTTCAAACCGAATCAACCGATTGAGATGCAGACGATTACCGAGAAGACATTCAATGGCACGGTTGAGAGCGTTGGCAACGGTAGCGTCACCATCAGTTTAGATAGCAGTCAGCGTGGGATTATGCCGGGTCCGTCAACTGTATCGCTCCTCGTGAAAGGCAAAAAGGAAGCCGACGGTGTCCGCGCACAGGTAAGTATCTCAAGTGGGAAGTTCGTTATGTTGGATGATGGCGGTGCTAAAGGCACGAGAACACCTGTTGAAACGGGTATGCAAAATGAGACGAAAGTTGTTATTAAAAGTGGTTTAACCGAAGGCGACCGGGTTATCCTGCAACAAAGAAAACCGCCACAAGGCGGCTGGGGACGATAACCTAATTTAAGAATGGCTATCGGTCACCCTTGCAGGCGGGGTTTTAAACCCCGCCTGCAGTGGGAGCTGCGCAAGTCCTATATTAAAACTGGATAACCTGCCCATCATAAGCGAGATACGCGTTGTCCGAGAGTTCAATGTCCATCTCTTTACACTGTTCTGGGAAATAGCGGTGATCCAGCCGGTGCATAATGTGCGTGAAATAGGTCTCCTTCGGTTTCAGTGCATCGCTAATCTCCAACGCCTCGCCAACCGAGAGATGCGTCGGATGCCTCGGATTGAAACTCAACGCATCAATCACCAACACCTCAATCCCATTTAGCAAGTCTTGGGATTCCTTTGGCAGTCGTTTCACGTCTGGGACATACCCAAAGTCGTCAATGCGGTAACCGTAGGTCTCAACATTCCCGTGTTCAACCGGTATCGGGGTAATCTCAAAACCGAGCAGTTCAAACCGCGAATCCCGCGCAACGACATTGGGCAGCAGATGCCCGACACCGCCACCTTGGAACGTCTCCTTCGTGAACATATAATCGAAGTTGCGTTGTAGGATGTTCATCGTCTGTTCGGGACCATAGATCGGCATATCCATCTGCTGTTTTCGGCACGGCATCACAATATCGTTTGTCCCACTGACATGATCGGCATGAGAGTGTGTGAAGATAACAGCGTCTATCCTATCAATCCGATTTCGGACAATCTGATCCATGAAATTAGGACCGAGGTCAAATTGGAGGTGTTTCTCGTCTTTCTCAATGTGGATTGATGAACGGGTTCGATAGTTCTTTGAGTTAACATCCCGTGCATCTTCACAGGTCTCGCACTCACATTTATACTCAGGAACACCTGTTGAGGTGCCTGAACCCAAAATCGTAATCTTCATATTTTTAAATATTAAATCTGGTCACCGTTCCACTACGTTCCACGGTGGTTTTCGGTTAAGTTCAATTGTTTCTGGTCCCCACTGCAGGCGGGGTTTAAAACCCCGCCTGCAAGCAAGGGGAGCACAGGGTTTGAAACCCTGAAGAAATACTTTCTTCGCATTGGATTTTAGCATTTGCAAAAACCCTGCAGCACGGTGGTTTTCTTATCTGACAACCGATAACTGGTAACTATTAAATGACTAAACTTACGTCCCAAGAATGTCTCATCCTTGCTGATGTCCTCGGTGATACACCGATGACAGTTATTTCTGCCGCCCGCTTGAAAAACGGGATGTGCGATGCCTACGTCGCTGGCAAACTACCAGATATTGATGCGGCTCTCGTTTTTGATGCCTACTGTGCGGATGAACCGTGCGGTTTCGGCACCGATGCTGACGCATTATGGCAACTGTTAAAAGCGACCGACGGTTGGGGGTGTGTCAACGTTGACACCCCATGCGCTGCATCGCTTGGTGCCCTTATTGAAGCAGACAGAGCCACACCTATCCGTTATTACGGTGATGTCTGTCACGCGCTCTTAGCACCCGCCCATCACTATCCGAACGCGGCAGTTCGGCTTCTGACATTAGCAGATGTCCCGCGTCTGGCGATAGCCCCTGCGGCAGTCCAAGGCAACGGTTACAAAACACACGCGTCGATGGTAACAGACGGGATCGCTGCTGGTGCCGTTGTGGACGGCACTATCGTCGCCATCGCGCATACCTATGCAGAGACCGACCTGCATGCCGACATCGGTGTCTCCACGCTTGAACAGTGGCGTGAAAAAGGGTTCGCTACCGCCGCGGCATCGCTTGTCGCCCAAGAGATTCAGGCGAGCGGTAAAGTGCCAGCTTGGAGCTGCGGTGAAGACAATTCCGCCTCGCTTCGCGTCGCGAAAAAATTGGGTTTCACCGAAATCGGTCGCCGGACTTATGTCATTCCCGATTCGCCAGAATAGAATCTCTTAGGAGTTAGGCAGCTTCTCTGCAGGCGGGGTTTCAAACCCCGCCTGCAAGAACATCAACCCCCTAAATTCCCCTTATCAGGGGGACTCGCAGAACATCAACCCCCTAAATCCCCCTTATCAGGGGGACTCGCAGATTTTATCCGAGTGCAGCGTCTACTTTATTGATAGCAGCCGCCATTAATCGCGCATGCTCTTCTTGCATATTCACGTTAAACCCGAACCGTAGTGCGCGTCCTAAGATAGATAACGTTTGTGGACACATATCCCGTGAATATTCGACATCTCCCTTGTAGCGCGGATCCGCCCACGGATACCCTGAAGCGTCGGGTGAATGCTTGAACAAGATGGAATCCCAATAGGTATAGATATGCCGATCAGGGAAGCCTTCGTTGTAAGCGGTACCGGCGTTGAGCCCTTCCGCTCTGAGCGCATCGGCGTACTTCTTCGCAAGTTCTAAGTCACGCACGATAATCGCAGCACTGATACCACATTCACCAGCCGGGTCATCTACATGTTGTCGGATATAGCCTTTCGGCTCTTCGGCGAGTTCCGCAGTGAACGCCTTTTTAAGGCGACGTGTATGTCCCAAGATGTCTTCTAACTTTGAGAGTTGTACACGTGCAATCGCGCCTAAAATTTCACTCGTTCGATAACATTGCCGCGAGAAAGGTTTATTCTGCCATTCGGAATCGCTCATCCACATCGGTAGACCGGGTTCTGCTGCGAATGCAGCCTTTTCATAGACATCGTAGTCATCCGTAAAGACAAGCCCGCCTTCTCCGCAAGAGATCACCTTATAGTAGTTGAGACTCCATGCACCCGCATCTCCCCAAGTTCCAGCATATTTACCCTTATACTGTCCCCCGACACACTGACAGCAATCCTCAACAACAAGGAGATTGTGCTTCTGTGCGAGTTCGCCAATCGCCTCAAGACGGCACGGCACGCCTTGCATGTGTACCGGTAAGATGGCTTTGGTATGCGGTGTAATTTTCCGTTCGACATCGGCAATATCTAAACCGAGTGAATCGTCAATTTCTGCGATGACTGGAATTGCGCCAACGCCGACGATAGCGGCAGCGGTTGCAATAAAGGTGTACCCGGGTAAAATCACCTCATCCCCCGGTCCGATGCCAACCCCGGTGAGTGCGCAGATGATAGCGGAGGTGCCTGAGTTTACCATCAAGGCGTGTTTCGCACCGAGGTGCGCGGCTGCTTCCTGCTCAAAACTGGCTACATTTGAATCCTCAACGAACCGAAAAAGTTTACCACTGCGCAAGACCTCGGTTACAGCATCAATCTCACGCTGATCTATCACGCTGGGCCCATGCATTCCGCCGGGTATAGATTCGGCGATAACGGGCGTTCCGCCATCTATTGCTAAACGTGCTGCCATCTTTCTCCTCCATTAATCTTATACCAATTCTAATTGATGATTTCTCATAATGAATCTACTGCTTTTGGTTATGCCCGGTGCGGTTAGGAAACCCAACCATAGGGGGCAACTTTAGAAAAATTCCATCATAAATTGATCCCTGGACTCAATAGACATACCGCACTTTACCGTTTACTCAGAATCTCCTCAGTTCCGTAGGAACGGCATCTGTGTAGAAACCTGGATTAAATAACGAGAAAGCCCCAGAGGGGCGGCATCTGTATCGCCACATTAAATCTCGGAACCCTCTTCAACCGGATCAAAAATGTATCTTTCGTCGTAATTAACATTAAAACGGTTCAGGATCTCAAGGTATTCCTCTCTAAACGTCTTGCGGATATGATGCTTTTCTTGATTTTTGATATACTTGACGAGGCCATCCAATTGAGATCTTGAATACGAAAACGCACCAAAACCGACTTGCCATTCAAATCTTCCCATAACCCACCGCTTTTGATTGATAAATTTTGATGAATTCGCTTTGATATCTCTCACCAAATCGGATACAGGGGTGTCCGGTGTTAGCCCGACAAGGATGTGAATATGGTCGGGCATTGAATTGATTTGAATTACCGTTTGTTTTTTGTTGCTTATAATGCCCATGATGTATCCGTGGAGTTCGGTTTTGTGTTTTTTGGAATAAGGTTTTGTCTACCTTTGACGACAAAGACGATATGTATGTAGATTTGGGTATAGGTGTTGGAGATATTTTCCCCTACATGTTCTACATGTTATACAGATGCCGCCCCTACGGGGCTGAAATCTTTCGGATTTGATGCTACACAGATGCCGTCCCTACGGGACTAAAGAAAAACTTGCTACTACTTTATCAGATGTATCCGTTTTTGTCAATTGCGTTTCTCTATTCTATGCAGGTCGTCAGTTGCCAGGTGTCAGTGGATAAAGCACCCATTTATCGATGCCACCACGCTTTTTTGCCTTGATACGATGCGAGGCGTTTTGAAACATCCTTCGCCTTTTTGTCCAAACGCAATACCGCCTCACACGCTTCAATCACCTTTTGTTTCGTCTCCTCATCCTGCGTAGTTTGGTAGATATGGTGATAACTCTGTGCCACAGCGGTGTGGTATGCGATAGCGTCTACCCCCTCTGGCACGTCAACCGGAAGTTCCGCTATAATTTCGACGGCTGCATCCCACGCCTCGACCTGAGCGTGGCAGATGACAAGCCGATAACGCAGATGCTTTTGCCCCGAGTCTAACCAATACGCCTGCTCATAACACATAACGGCTTCTGTCCAAGCAGCGTTGGCGATGTGTAACTGTGCAAGTTCAATATAAAAGTTGGACAACCCTTTTTCCGTGATTGTGTAAAGCGACGCGCCGGTATTCACAAGCCAATCTCTTTCTAATAAGAAATTAATCGCTGAATTTCGTTCATCTTCTGTGATCTGGATATCGGTGAGGAGATGCTTCGCCATGGCGGCATTCGGGAAAATCTTGGTTCGGCTTTTGAGTAACGGGTAGGCTTGGACAGGTTTCTCCATTGTCAGGAGTTTAATTCCCGTCGCGATACGGAAAAGGGACACGATCTGATCGCTGTTTTTGCGAGACATCTCATCGGCAACCGCTTCCCGATTCTCTGAGAAATGCTGATTGAGTGCATCGATTGCGTCTCGGATGTCGGTATTGTTTGGGTCAAGTTGATGCGCTTGTGCTAAAAACCGTTGCGCGGTAAAAAGTTCCCGCCACTCTTGATAGATCGTACCCATCCGAAAATTTGCGAGTGCAAGGGTTGGTGTTTCGTCGGTTGTGTTGAGGATGTTATCGTAGGCTTGGATGGCTTCAGCGAGTTTGCCTTCCGTTTCTAACGCCTGCGCATCGGCGATTGGGTTTGACATAACGGGTGTGGTTTCCTTGCTGGATTTTTAGGTGTTAAGATCAAACGCTACACACTCTCCGAAATCCAATCCTCGGTCGCTGTCTCGAATTCTTTTGACAACTCTTCGGATACCGTCTGCTCCAAGAGTTCAATTACATCTTCACGGAACTTAAGCCAATCGTCACCACGACGGGTAAATCGGTGTCTATCGTCTATTTCAACAAACATTGTATCGTTCGGTTCGGACATAGATTCAAAATAACGTCTAACATTCATATTGATTTTCCTTTTTTTATAGCCATTCGTGCATTTCCCAACCGGATTTAAGGGCTATTTCACGAAGGGCTTTCCCGGGATTCACGACGACCGGATTCCCGACACATTCCAACATCGGTAGATCTGATCGACTATCGCCATAAGCATAACTTTCTTCCAGTGAAATCTCGTGTTGATCAGCGAAGTTTCGCATCGCTATCGCTTTCTCTTCCGCAATCAGAGGGGCAGTTGTGAGCTCACCCGTGAACACCCCATCCTGTTCTTGAAGTTGGGGTGCCAATACAGCGTCAACGTTAAAGTAATCGGCAATCGGTTGCACAATAAAATCGAGCGATCCAGTCACGAGAACCACCGTCGTGTCTTGTTGCTTGTATTGCTGAATTTCTGATACCGCTTCGGAGAAGATTTTCGGACGAAGGTAGGTCTCAAACATTTCTGTTGATAACGCTTTAATCTCGGCAGCATTTTTCCCACGATAATTACGATAAAACACCTGATTAAAACGCGTTCGACTTATACTGTCCAGGATCAGATAGTAACCAATTTTCGGAAGAAATCCAACCAACCGCAACTGTTTTAAAAGAAAAGGATCGTGTGCAGACCGCAGCCACAAATAGCAATGTACAATCGTGGACTTCAACAAGGTGCCATCTACATCAAAAAACGCAGCTATCTTTTTCGAGGCTGGAGCCAAAATAATAATCCTCTCTAAGCGTCTTTCTCAGGACGGACGCATTTTTCCATGATAACGGACATCTGACTGCAGGCGGGGTTTCAAACCCCGCCTGCAAGGGGGCGCGGCGTTTCCGCCTGCAGTTATTCTTTCTGTTGTTTCAGCATTACGCCAAGCGCAGCAACGCGGCTTTGTGCCAATTCCAAAAACTCTTGGTATCTGTCCGGATCCATCGGTGCTTCATCTTGGCTGCCCCAACTCTCTGGTGGAAAGATAAGCGGTTCACCAAAAACGATACGCACCGGATGTCTCTTCGGCAAGTTTTGACCTTTCGGTAGCGCGTGATACGTACCTTCAATATAAGCCGGTATCACCGGAACGTTGGGACCGTAAATAAGTAAACTCAACACGCCCGGTTTGAAGGGTTGAAGATTGCCATCAATCGAACGTGTGCCTTCAGGGAAGATCAGCAAACCATTATGCTGTGCCATCACTTCGTTCGCGGCTCTTAAGTCCTGTAGGAACTCGGTAAAATTGCCTTCCCGCTCTATGGGGAGCGCGTTGAGACATCTCCGAGCGAACCATCCTTGAAGAGGCGTAGCAAACCAGTAATCCCGCGCAGCGAGTGTCCAGAGTCGGTACGCCTTCGTTCCGAGCGCAGTAATCACCGTCAACGTATCAAGATGGCTTGAGTGATTCGGCATAATAATATACGGTTTCCCGTGGGGGATATGCTCAAGCCCTTGACACTCTAACGAGACATAACGTCTGTAGATACCCGTAACCACAGCGCGGAAAGCGCGCGCATACCACCGCGGCACTTGTGTAAACTCCAGATTTTCCTTTTTGCTAAACACACGCTTAACTTGTGCAGTATCTGTCTGGAATGTCTCCGTCAACTCGACAACGTCACCCACCGTCTCTAAGTTAGCAAGCAGAGCATCAGGAATCGTTTCACCGAGTCGCTTTTCAAGAACCAACAACAGATCAAGCCGTGTGAGAGAGTCAAGTCCTAAGTCAGTATCCAGCCGACTTTCCGGGCGAATCTGGTGCGCAGGCATGCGTGCCAACCTTGCAAAGGTAGATAGGATTTCTTCGGGAATATCTGATCTTGACGCGGCAAGTGTTTCGGCTTCTTCCGCGGTGTGAGGTCCCTCTGTTTCCTTAATATGGGCTGCCAAACTGTGCCTGAGACGTTCCCGATCTATACGACCGTCTTCAGTCTTCGGTAGACCGTCGTCCCAGAGATGGAATTTGTGAAATTGTTGGTAACTCGGTAACGCCTTTACCCGCGTCTGAAGGTGGTGCTGAATCGTTGCTTTTGTCGTCTCGTCAGGCGTTGTCGGCACAATTACAGCGTGAATCGTTGTATCCGATCCATCTTCGTAAGGGATACCCACAACACATATTTCAGAGATAGCAGGACTATCCCGATAGAGTGCCTCCAATTCAACAGGATAGACATTCTTGCCAGAGGCAGGCACAATGATGTCTTTACAGTGCCCTGTAAGATAAAGGTAGCCATCTGCGTCCATATAACCGAGATCACCGGTGTAGAGCCACCCATTGCGGATAGCCTTTTCTGTCGCATCGGGATTCTGATAATACCCCTTCATGGTACTCGGTCCCTTTGCAATGACTTCACCAATACCATCACTATCTGGATTTTCGATTTGAATTTCTACGCCCTCCACTGCGGGTCCGACCGATCCCTGTCTGCTCTTTAGATACGGGTTGACACTGAGAACAGGCGCGGTTTCTGTCATACCGTAGCCTTGGTAGATCGTCATACCAAACTTCTGGAAACCGTCGTAGATGGCATCGGAGAGCGAAGCACCGCCACTCACAAGGACGCGGATCTCACCGCCCATGACAGCGCGTGCTTTTTCCGCCAATGTCTCGCCCGGTGTGTCTGCGCGCGCAGCCTGCCTCTCAATTGTACCCTGGAGCATTTGAAATAGACGTGGAACGCCTATAAAAGCCGTCGTCTTCGCCTCACGCATCGTCCGTAAAAGCGTTGTCGGACGGAGCGCATTCACATAGGTTGCCGTCGTGCCGCTATAGATTGCCATCAATAGGCTACATGAAAAACTCAAAGCATGATACAGTGGCAGTGCGGACATGATGCATTCTGTATCTGTCGGCGGCAGGGCTTTTGCCACCGCTTGTACGTTAGAGACAAAACCACCGTGTGTAAGCATCGCACCTTTCGCCTCGACGGTGGTCCCCATCGTAAAGATAATAGACGCAACGGTATCTGGCGTGACCTCCACATTCGGAAAATCGGCTGGAATTTCAGTGCTCGACGGATCACTGACCGCGTTGTCAGCGCCCACAACCTTACAATTCTTATTAATGTCGTGTAGCATCGGTTTTACCGCTGATACGGCTACCCCAAATTTCGCTAACACATTCTCAGAGGCTAAAATTGATTTGGCATCGGTGAACTCAGCGATGGCTAAGATTTCGTGGGTAGGTGTCTGCGCATCAAGCGGAACAACAACAGTGCCGATCTGGACAGCAGCGAGGTAGGCGATGCACCATTCAGGTTGATTTTCAGAAACGAGCACAACACGATCACCCTTACGCAAACCGCTCTGCCACAACTGCCATGCGACTTGGCGTGAAAAGGCATAGGTTTCCGAGTATGTATACTGCTCCCATCCGTCTTCGTTCGCCATCTGCAGCGCAACTTTATCAGGAATTCGCGATGCCTGTGTCTTAATCAGGTCTACAATCGTTTTCGGGGCAATCTGTTCAGATCGCATATCCTACGCCTCCGATTTATCTTGCGAACCCGCCGGCTCCTGCTGTGTAGCGGAGGTCTGTGCACTATCATCTTCCGAATCATCCGCTGTGCCATCTTCAAGCTTCAGCACATGTTTTTTAATA
>JAGFCB010000083.1 GCA_022394775.1 Candidatus Poribacteria bacterium | reverse complement strand
CTGGCTTGGCATACGTTGAGCTACAGTATCTTTGGGAGAAACAGGTTGGAGACTTGACGGATGCAGATGTTGAACGGGTTAAAGGATTGATTGACGCTCGAAATTTAAAGGTGTCGTGTATTTCGCATCACAATTTGTCAGCACTCCCTGTCGATACAGCTGTGGTCACACCTGCCTATCGTGAGCATATCACGACCTTAGCGCGGTGTATTGATGTTGCACAGGCGCTTGGGACAAATCTCGTTCGGATTTTCAGCTTCCGAAAGGAGATGGTGCTTTTCGGTGCGGAGCCGGTTATCTCTGAAGGTGCGTGGGCGACACTCATGAACCGATTGGAAGAGCCGTTGCAAATCGCTGACGATGCGGGTATTACGCTGGTTATGGAGACAGCGATTTCCGGGAATGTAACTTCGGCGTTCCTTGCGAGAAAGTTAATCGATGAGATAGGTGCGCCACATCTGAAAGTCCTCTGGGATCCGTGCAGTTCGCTCTATTGTACAGAGGTCCCATATCCGGATGGCTATGAAGCGATTCGTGAGCATATTGTACATGTTCATCTTAAAGATGGCGTTGTGAATCTGCCAGCGGCGACATTCGATTTTTGCGCGATGCGTCAAGGACAGATGGATCCGTACTACAACGACATTGTGGACGCTTTGAAACGGGATGGCTACGACGGAACAATCTCTTTAGAAAGTGTCTATACGCCGGTAGGTGGGACGCGCGAGGACGGATTTCGGGAATCTCTGCCAGTCTTTATGGAACTTATGGGACGATAGATAGACGATAGATAGTTAAAAAAGGAAAGACGCAGCCGATATATTTTAGCTGCGTCCTTTCCTTTTCGAGGTACAAATCCTCGTGTAGATTTAGACCTTACTTGGTTTTCAAACTTCCCCAAGTTGTCGGAAGTTTACCAGCGGCTTCAACAGATGTCCCGAAGTCGAGGCTTGATTTATAGACAGCTTCAACATTGGCGTTGGTACCGGCATACATGCCCCATCCGCCGCCACGTTCACTGACTTTTATCATCAATATGTTGTCCCCTTTTGCGAGGTCAACTGAGAACTCATCTTGGAAGGAATCTGCACCGCCGCGTCCGCGGTTGACAGCATTTGTATGAACGACTTGACCGTTGAGCCAGACTTTGACGGAATCGTCACTGCTGACACCCATCATCACACCTAACATATCTTCCTCGGCTACGAGCGTGATAATTGCATAGGAGGTGACATCGTTAAAATCAGCGTTTTCTGTCACACCGAGTTCGACGAGCATAGCGTTAATGTCGCCATTATCGGGGAGTTCACCGAGGGTCCAAGCGTAATCACCGACTTCATCGCCTTCAGTTGCGCCGTCCATTGCGACCATTTCTTCAGTGACTTTGTCGCCACTGGCAACTGCGAGAGAATCGATATCGGTAGAAGCCTGACCGCCTTGGTTGGCTTCGGTAGGTGCGATCATCCAGAGCCATTCGCCTGTGATGTGGCGTATGGGCGGAACAGCATAGGCCGTGACATCGGCATCGATACCGACGTACTGTCCCCATCCGCCGCCACGTTCACTGACCTTCACCATCAACAGATTTTCACCTGCTACCAGATTCACTTCAATCTTATCTTGGTAGCCATCTATATCAGCGGGTGTACCGCCGCGTCCGCGGTTGGTCGCATTTGTATGAACGACTTCGCCGTTAAGCCAGACTTTGATCGAATCATCGCTGCTGACGCCGAGTGTTACGCCGGACTGTGCTGTAGCGGATTCGAGTGTGATAACGGAATAAGAAGTAACATCGTTGAAATCAGCAACTTCTGTCATACCTATGTCAACGAGCATAACGTTAGTATCGCCATTATCGGGGAGTTCACCGAGGGTCCAAGCGTAATCACCGACTTCATCGCCTTCAGTTGCACCATTTTTTGCGATCATATCTTCAGTGACATCACCACCACTGGCGACTTCGAGCGAATCGATATCGGTAGAAGCTTGACCGCCTTGGTTGGCTTCAGTGGGTGCGATCATCCACAGCCATGGGCCTTTAATGGGTTCTTGGGCATCAGCAATGTGTGTCATGAGAAAAATCGCTGTGATGCACGTTAAACCTACAAATAATTTCCTGTACATGAAATCCTCCATCTAATTTTTTAAAAAATAACCTTGTTAACAGCGCTCATCCAGTGCTCATCTATTGCGTTATAGTTTCTGACGCTTTTTTAAGTTAAGGATGAACAACTATTTGGTATTAGTCTAACAAATAACCACAATTAAATCAAGATTAAAAAGTGGTGTTAAAACAATTTAATTTTCATTACCCAGTCGATATGAAATATCTCTATGCGAGAACAGGCAATGAAATTGTTAAGATTGAAAGCGATAGTGCTAATGAGCGTTCTTGATTTGTGCCCATTGCGTCGCCAATTTCCCAGCCGGTTCAACGGGTTGAAACCCGTCAAAATCTATATTGTGTTCCACATCAGCATCAACACCGACGTACTGTCCCCAGCCGCCGCCGCGTTCACTGACTTTGACCATCAATAGGTTAGCACCTTTTTTCAGATCCACTTCAAACCTATCTTGGTAGCCGTTTATATTGGCAGGCGTGCCACCACGCCCACGGTTCACGGCCATCTTATGAACCTCTTCACCGTTAAGCCAGACTTTAATCGAGTCATCGCTACTGGTCCCCATTGTCACACCGGCCTGCTTTTTGCTGGATTCGAGTATGAGAAGTCCATAAGACGTAACATCGTTGAAATCCGCGACTTTTGTCATCTTAATATCCACGACACACACGTTGATGTCGCCGTTCGCTGGGAGTTCGCCCGGAGTCCATTCATAATCACCGACTTCATCGCCTTCTTTGGCACCGTTTTTTGCGACTTTTTCTTCGGTGACTTTGCCTTTGCTCGCTTCATCAAGAGAATCTACATCCGTAGAAGCCTGTCCGCCGATGCCGGCATCAGTGGGTACGATCATCCAGAGCCAAGGCCCTGCGATTGGCTCTTCGGCATCAGCGATGTACGTCATAAACGAAAAACCGATTAGACATGTCAATCCTATTAGGCATAATTTTCTCTGCATTTGTTTACTTAAAATCTCCTTTCATTATTGTTCTGTCTATTCAACTAACGAAACAGGTTAGCACAAGTTACTGAAAATGTCAAATTAATTTTTCAATTAAATGAGGGTGGTGCATTATTCCAAACGTTAGGATATGCGACCACCGTAGGAGCGAGGCTCCCTCGCCCTTTGGCATATCTGCTATCCGTTCACCTTACGGGTTGGGAGACCTGGGGAAACACCCAAGCAAAAACACCCCTACGAGTAATATTTATGCACCACCCTCAATTAAATTTTGAACTGTTTGGTTGAAATGGATTACTCTAACGGGCACGTTTTAGTTCTCCCCACTGTGTTATAAATTTACCAGCGGGTTCAACAGACAAACGTCCTGGCGTACGACTGAGTGCGAAATCAGCATCGATGCCGACGTACATTCCCCATCCGCCGCCACGTTCACTGACTTTCACCATCAACAGGTTATTACCGCGTTTGAGGTCCACCTCAAATGTATCTTGGAAAGTATTTGCGTTGCCGCGTCCACGGTTTACGGCGTTTGTATGAACGACTTCACCATTGAGCCAAACTTTGATAGAGTCATCGCTATTGACACCCATGGTAACGTCACGCTGTGCTTTAATAGTTTTAAGGGTAATCAAAGCATAGGACGTGACATCGTTGAAATCGGCGACATTTGTCATACCGATTGACACCACCGCTGCGTTGATATCACCGTTGGCTGGGAGCGTGCCGAGCGTCCACTTATAATCGCCGACGACATCACCTGCCCTTGCACCATTTTTGGCGACATCTTCTTCGGTGATTTTACCTCTGCTGGCTTCATCGAGCGAATCAACATCGGTGGAAGCTTGTCCCCCTTGATTGGCATCGGTGGGTGCGATCATCCAGAGCCATGGACCGGTAATACGTCTATTTGCGCCCCATTCAGACTCTACTACCGGGATAGGGTCACCCTTAGCGTCAAATTTAACGTGTTCGTAATCGTCAAAGTTTAGGCTGTGCTCGAAATCCGCATCAAGACCGACATTCATACCCCAACCGCCGCCACGTTCACTGACTTTCACCATCAAAAGGTTCGCGCCTTCTTTGAGGTTGACTTGGAACTCATCTTGGAATTCATTGGGGCCTCCACGCCCGCGGTTAATTGCGTTCTTATGAACGACTTCGCCGTTGAGCCAGACTTTGACAGAGTCATCGCTGCTGACGCCCATTGCTACATTACCTTGCTCTCTATCGGATTCGA
This sequence comes from Candidatus Poribacteria bacterium, assembly GCA_022394775.1. GTDB lineage: Bacteria > Poribacteria > WGA-4E > WGA-4E > WGA-3G > WGA-3G. Next base: position 5,018 of record JAGFCB010000083.1, on the reverse strand, counting down.
TTATTATAATGGCATAAGATGTGACATCATTGAAATCAGCGATTTCTGTCATTCCAATATCGACGAGCATGCTGTTGATGTTTCCGTCTGCTGGGAGTTCGCCGGGGGTCCATTTATAACCGCTGACGGTATCACCTTCTTTCGCTCCGTTTTTTGCGATTTGTTCTTCGTTGGTTCTGCCTTTGCTGGCTTCATCAAGAGAATCAATATCGGTGGAAGCCTGACCACCCTCGTTGAGTTCGGTTAGCGCGATCATCCAGAGCCACGGACCGGTAATACGTTCTTGTGTGTAGCCAGTGTTAACCATAATCGAAAGATTTATTAGACAGGTCAATCCAATCACGAAAAATTTTTTGTACATTTGGGTGGTATAATTTCCTTATGTTAGCACTAAGTTTTTTTTAGCTGCTTTTGCACACTGATAACCTTATCTTCCATTGTCTGTGTCCTGTCAATCCGAGTGCCAAACTTGAGTGTTGTCGTGATTCGAGGTGCGCCCATCTCATGGACGACCTCGTGGCACCTACGAATGGCTGCAAATACGGCATCCCAATCGCCTTCGATATTCGTGCCGTAAGCGTGTAATTTCGTTTCCAAGCCAGCTTCTTTTAGTACCTTCTCACATGCAGTGACGTATTTCGAGACCGAGACCCCAACACCTATCGGAACGACACAGAGATCCGCTATAACGTTCATATATCCCCCTTAATTGTTCCGTAATTGTTCCAAAACGGTGGCTGGTAAGGGTGAAGTACTTGATGTTGCGACACCGTCGTCAACTTGCGCCGATGTCATCATCCCTGGAACAACACTGGAAACAGCGGGGTGTGCCAAGATAAATTTGAGGGCGGCTTGCGGAAGACTCCGCGCTTTATCTCCGACGATAGACTTCACCTGCTCCACACGTTCCAGATCAGCGAGGAATTTCTCGCGGGACCAGGTTTTCCGATAATCGTTTTCCGCAAACTCAGTATCCGGTCCGAGTTGCCCGGAGAGCAGCCCTGACGATAGCGGTTGCCGGACGACGACAGCGACACCTTTTTTTGCGGCAGTCTCCATCACAGGTGTTGCCATCTCCTGCGTGAGAATATTGTAGGTAAGCATCAGTGAGGAGATACCGGTTTCTTCTATGGCTTTCAGCGCGTCTGCCTCGCTACCGAGACCCATCCCGTAAAATCGGATTTTCCCCTCGGTTTTGAGGTCTTCCATTGCGCCGAATGCGTCATCCCACTCGGACGCGGGCGGTGGCGAGTGGAATTGGTAGATGTCTATGGCATCCCGCTTCAATCGCGTGAGGCTCCCTTCAACCGCTGCTCGGATATATTCGGGTGAAACATTAAACGATGGATGTTCCCATCCGTGGCTAATCCAGCCATCGGAGTCCAGTTCATAGCCGAGTTTCGTGGCGATAACGACTCTATTACCGAGTGCTGAGAATGCCTCGCCAAGCAGCCGTTCTGCGCGTCCACCGCCGTACTGATCTGCTGTATCGTAGTAGGTGACACCGCTTTCAAAAGCGTACCGGAGGAGATCCACAGCGTCTATTTCACTGATGTCTCCCCATTCACGTCCACCGAGTTCCCATGTTCCCATGCCGATTTCAGAGACGGTTAGTCCTGTGTTTCCTAATTTACGTTGGTGCACTGCTTTTCCTTCACGAAATCGTGGGATACGGGTCCCTATGTTGTTTGAAAAGACCTACAATTTTTGAATATAGTTGCTATCTTACGATATTTACAATTATTTGTCAAGAATCTTTTTGGGTATCGTTAATCTCTCCATCCGAGAACGAATTTAGATTGACAGGCTGCCTCTATTTTTGATAAGATATAGGTGTTCATTTGGCAGGTCGCCACCCTACAGAAAGATAGGCATACTTTGAGGTGATACGACTGTATCGAGAAAACGTATTCATTTAAGCTCGCAAAAAGGGATTCTTAATTTAATGAAATTACTGGTCACAGGTGGTGCTGGGTTTATCGGTACTAACTTCATCCGTTACTGGCTGCAACATTATTCGGACGATGCTATTGTTAACCTTGACCGCCTGACGTATGCTGGAAATCTCTCGAATCTGACGGAAGTCGCGTTGCATTATCCGAAACGCTACACGTTTGCCCAAGGTAGTATTCTGGATTCGGTGTTTGTAGAAGAGGCCTTGAAGAGAGAGAAGCCGGATGTAATCGTTAATTTCGCTGCGGAGTCGCACAATAGTCGCGCGATTCTGCATCCACGGCGTTTCTTTGAGACGAATGTAATGGGGACACAGGTTTTATTGGATGCAGCTCGGAAGTATGAGGTACAACGGTTTCATCATATCTCTACATGCGAGGTCTACGGCGAGCTTCCCTTGGACTCGCCTGATGCATTTAGTGAGGATACCCCGTATCGTCCGCAGACGCCGTATAACGCTTCTAAAGCCGCAGCAGATCATCTCGTGAACGCCTATTTTCATAGTTTTAACATGCCGATAACGATTTCCAATTGTGCGAATAACTACGGTCCCTACCAGCATCCAGAGAAGCTGATTCCACTTTTCACAACGAATGCGATCCAGAATTTACCCTTAACGCTCTACCGAAGCAGCCATAACCGGCGGGAATGGCTGCACGTTGAAGACCACTGTCGAGCAGTCGCAGCAGTGATCAAGCGCGGCAAAATCGGCGAGACTTATAATGTCGGGAGCGGTGTGGAGAAGAGCATTGAGGAGATTAGCGATTTTATCTTAGATGTTCTTGACAAGCCTCAGGCGTTAAAAACTTATGTTCCAGACCGTCCCGGGCATGATTGTCGGTATCTGTTAGATTCAAGGAAGATTGCACGTGATGTTGGATGGGAACCGGCTATTGAATTTGAAGATGGCATGCGCGAGACGATTCAGTGGTACGTTGAGAATCAGGAATGGTGGCAGACGATTCAGCAAAAAGCAGGTAGTGAGATAGTCCAAGAGGATAAATGGGAAACGTTTACACGGAGGTAGACCTGATGCAACTGACAGCGGAACAACTAACAATATGGGAACGGGATGGCATAATTGTGGTGCCAAATGTGTTTTCACCGGAAGAGATCGCGCCCGCGTTAGAAGAGATCGAACGGAACGCTTATGATGGCTTGACTCACGCCGAATATCGAGCGAAATGGGATTCGCAGATAGATGTACTAAAAAGTGCATACGAGAAGCACAGCGATATGCAACGACTTGCGGGCCCGTTTGGAAAGGCTGTGCATTTTCCGACAGGGTTGGAAGCCGTGGATAAACTGATTGAAAATGAAGCGTATTTGGCGATTGCAAAGCAGTTGTTAGGCACGGAAGAAATTCGGCTCGGTTATGGGCAGATCTTCTTTCGCGAAGGTCTCACCGATAGTCGCCATAGTGAGCATCCGTGGCAGGGATACCATATTGACAATGCGACGAACTCACCTTTGCCACCGCACCCGGATTGGCAAAAGTACGGATATATTCTGACCGCTATCTTCCCACATGACATCGAATTGGATGGTGCGCCGATGCTTGTCTGCCCAGGTTCACAGAAGCAGTTGGATAAAATATGGGCGAAGTATCCGGGTCGAGCGGGCGGGATGGGTATTCCTGATCTGCGTGAGTTTAAAGGAGAACTTGCGGATCCGGTTCCGCTTACGGCGAAAGCGGGGAGTGTATCGTTCCGTTCCAGTTACTTGGTTCACGCGGCACAACCGTTTGAGAACAAAAGCAGACAGCGTGGGTGGATGGGGTATCACTTCCATCGTGCGGACAATGACGATTGGTGTAAAACGACGCGTCCGGTACCCGGTTGGAGTAGCCCGCACTATGTGGAATTTGTCGCACGGACGACGCCTGCTGTTCGTCGTGTTTTAGGGTGGCCCGCCCTTGGGGATGCTTACTATACGTCGGAGGCTCTTGAACGTCTTGAAGTGGCATATCCGGGGATTGATCTGGAGCCTTATCGGTAGATACACCCCTTGCAGGCGGGGTTTGACACCCTAAAGAAATACGCAGAAACCCCCAAGGTGTCAATTTTAAAAAAACTTATCGTCCCGTAGGTGTTTTTGCTTGAGTGTTTCCCCTTAGGTTGAACGGATATCCTCAAAACTCTGAAAGGTGACGCAGCACAAACTCGCTCCATAGATCGGACATGAAACAAAAAACCGAGAGAAACCCAACGCCTTTATGGTTTCTGAGACCCTGACGGTGTGAAGTTGGGTTTCACTGGTTTCTTGGTTACGGACGACACCCTTCTGGATTTGAGAAGTATTTGAGAAACACATCTGCCTTCTGAGTTCCGTTCAACCCAACCTACGGTCTGTTCATTGAAAAGATAAAGTAATTGTATCAGAAGGCGTTTCCGTGATGTTATTGCGTTGAATAATTTTCGGTGTGTTGCGGATATTGAGTAAACTATAGGTGTCAAGATAAAAAACATCGTGTTTCTTGCTGTGAGGAAAGAGTTCTGAAATCAAAATACCTCTCGTATTGGGTAGAAAATGTGAAGTGAATCTTTGCTCTTTAGTCCCGTAGGGACGGCCTCTGTGTAGCAGCGCGTATTAAGTCATGGAAAAGCCTCGTAGGGGCGGCATTTGTAGAGACGCTGCTATGAAATACCGTGAAAAATCTCTAAATTGACTAACGCGAGTTCGGTATCTGGATTGGATAAAAAAACGTGTAGTGTAAACTGTAATTAACGGGCAATGAATTGCCCTACTACGAGCCAGAGCGTTTGTAGTTGTGCCATTTATCGCACGTACGGAGGGCTATTTATGAGCAAAATGAGAAAAGTTGTGATGATGAATGAAGCGGGACGTATCTGGACGGAGGAGCAGGAAACACCTTCGCTGAAACCGGGGCAGTTGCTGGTTGAAGTCCACGCCTCGATGGTGAGTCCCGGTACAGAACTTGGGGGTGTCAAGCGGCGACGCGAGAATCCTGGTTCCGAAGCGCGGCAGCGTCCGTTTGGATATACGAACGCCGGTGTTGTCGTCGGTAAAGAAGGGGATTGCGACGAATTTGAGATTGGCGATCG
>JAGFCB010000279.1 GCA_022394775.1 Candidatus Poribacteria bacterium | reverse complement strand
CCGCGGAGCAGACAAAAGCCGATAGTCACCGTTGCGAGGATCAAACTCGCGGCTTCCAAGTAAGGATAGTTGAAAACAGGCGCGCTGGCAAGCCCCATGAAGGCGAGCATCTTGAGGACCCCGTAAAGCCCGCGACTGATACGCGAACGCGTCAGGGTGTATGTCCATCCATTTTCGGGGGATCCGTGTGTCCGTTGCAAGGTGTCCGTGAGAACCCCGCGTGCCATGACGGTGATCGGCATCCATACCGGTATCAGGTTTCCGATGGCACTGAAGTAAATCCAAAAGGTGTTTTCTATGATACGGTCGGACAGGGTATCAAGGACTGCCCCTGTTTCGGATGTTTCGTTGCGCCTGCGTGCCACAATACCATCGACAGCATCCAACATGAAGATGAGGGCGATGCTGAAAATAAGGGCGATGTCCAGAGTGAGGTGTCTGTCAAAAAGGGCGATTGTCCCGAAGGTTAAGAGAACGCGAGAGAGTGTGATAATGTTTGCGAACATGTTTATTGCAGTGGTAAACGCGCATCTATTTCGGGGATGCCTGTTTTGAGGTATTTCGGATGGGGCTGGATGTCCGGCGGATAGTGGATTTCCCAAACTTTGACATCCGTTTGCCCTGTTTCTTGAACCTCGTAAACAGGCTTTAACGCGTTACTTGGAATGCCACGCAGAAACAAACGGATAGTGAAATTGTCCCATGCGATAGGTGGCACATAATAGCCTTTTTGGAACTGATAAGATTCGTCAAAATACAGAATGATGCCCCCTGTTTTTGAACCGTCTTGAGTGTTGGAGACATTACGTTCTTTACCGCTAAAAACGACATACGGGATATTTGTGTGAGTACCGTTTTGACTGAGGGCTATAGCACGGGGCGGTATGTCTGTTTCCGGCGAGATATTCATCTGGATATTTTTGAAGAAAGGTGTTACTTTTGTGGGAAATAGAAATAGATGTTCCTTTTCGCGTGTTATATCTCGGAACTCAACGATTTCAAATGTCGGTGTCTGCTCGGAGTGGCGGCCAATCTTGGAATAGGAATGAGCCATTTTGGTGATATCAACTTCAGTGAGCATTAAGTGGGTTGCTTCGTGGCTTTTTAGGAATTGAAGCACCTCTTTTTCTGATTGTCCACAGAAGATGTATCGGTAATAGAGATGGATCCAATGCTGTATGAACGTGTCTTGGTCCGTAATCGTTTTAACACCACCCAGTACGTTGAGCGGGCTTCCGTGTATCCAGTCCGTTGCGACGACAGTCGTGTTTGGGAGTTCTGCTTTCATCCACCGAAAAGTTTGGGTAATCGTCTGGTATGGTGGTACACTTCTACGCAGGTGGGTTGTCGCGCGAAGCGTGTTCCATGCGTATCCGTAAGGAGAAGGGAGCCATACGAGAAGGGCAAGCAGTGTGAAAGCAGTGCTTGTTTTCAGGACCGGCTGAGGTATCCAGCCGCTGAGTTTTCCGATCCGTTTCACGTTACAGAGTTTCAGGCTACAGAATTGTATGAGTTCTGCGGTAAAAAAAGCAATGAAAGGGGCGGTAAAGATGGCGTATCGTTCTGCATCACGGGTGAGGGATGTCCAAATGAGAAACCATGTGATAGCTGCAACATAAGCGAGTTCGTTTTTCGGTTGCTGCTCACGCCGCCAAGCCGTAAGCAATAATGCCATTGCAGTTGCAGCGATAGCAATAAAAAACAGGAGATTGTTATTCTGTGCCCCCCACAGTTGGTCTAAGTATTCACGAAAAAAAGAGGTTAAGGTAAAAAACGTGAGAGGAATGACAAGCAAAGCACCATGATTTTTCCACTGGTGTAAGGCAGAAATCATGACACCTATGATGCCCAATACAAAGATATATCCGAAGAGTATCATCCAATATTGTGAATTTGTGTCTTTGAGTTCGCCTACGTTTTGCATGAGTGTATTTTGACTCAGTGGGACGGTTGTTTCTGCAAAAGTGTTTCGTTGTATCCAAATATAACCGATTGCAAGTGCAACGGTTACCAACGTTAATCCGAGTGCGAGGTGGCGGGCATACGGTCGAAGTTTTTCGACTTTGGCGAGGAGTAGGTGTCGGAGCGCGCGTATCCCCAGAAGCACAACGGGGGGCACCAGGACAAAGGCAAAAAGGTGTTCCGCGAAACCGTATCCGTTCCGGTAAGCAGGTGTGGCGAGGTAAAGTGTCGGGACAAAGCAGCACCCCCAAAGGGCATAAAGCCCTAATCCGTCCTCTGTCTCGGAAGAGAGGAACCGGTAGATTTCCACAACGATAATAACACTCAAGAACACGCCAAAACCTTCCCAACTGATACCACCAAGAAAGACAATGGAACCGCTTGCGAGTGTCCAAAGCAGACGTTTATGTCGGTGTGTTGCTTGTAGAGAGACGAGATAGGTCGTAACCGCGAGTATGCCGAGCATTAGGCAAAAAGCGTCTCGGTCTCCGAAGCCTGCCGTACTACGTTCTATACTGCCTGGCAGTGTTGCCAGTAGTATCCCCACAATGCTAGAAAAAAGCCATCCGTGGGTGTGATACAGGTAGAGACAGAACGCACCGAGCCCTATACAGAAGCAGACAACAGGTGTGTAGAGACAAATCTGATAAAGCGTGATGTTCGTAAAAACAAACGCAATTGTTTTATGTGCGTAAGCGAGGACGTAGCCGTAAAGGTTTAGGGTTTGTCCTAAATCTCTACCAACAGGCAGCCATCGGTGCATGTCGCGTCCTGGAAGTTGCCCGTGTTCGGAAATCAGCGATGCTTGCCAGTAGTAGAGATACGGATCTATCCCCGTAAAATGTTCGTTTGGGATAGCGTCTACACTCAAGAGGCGAACCCCAAAAGCAATACACAGAATAGCACACAGCAGCACTGATTTCCCCCACTGCAAGAAATCAATACGCCCATTATTTGTAGGCTTTAGTTTTTTCGTCATTGGTGATTGATTTCCTTGTGGAGGAATGACGAAGGGGCTGTTTGTGAAACATGAATCATTTATGATGTCAATTTATTTCTCTTATCCGAGCATTCGGATAAGTTCTACTAAAAGACCGCCAAGATGTAATTTTTCTATCCGGGGTTTGAGCAGCGCGCTTTCTCATTTTCTCCAAGTGTGATGGCTGGATCTCAAGAGACTGAGTGAACTCTTTCTCCAACACCATAAACTCGTATATCTCTCGATACGTGTAGGTGTCGGCTGTGTTTACTTTCCTATGCAACGTTAAATATGTATATGCATTCGGATGATTTCCGAACTCAGCAAGGAACGCCTCCCTATCTATCTCTATTATCCCATCTGGACTTACACTCTTCCACGCCACCACGCCGGGGGGGAGTTGTTCTCCACTTGGGGCGGCGACCGGTTCTTCCATGTGCTGTGTGGCATCAGACTCCGAAACAGGGGATAATTCTACAAGTGACTCGTGCGGATGTGTGTGTCCATGAGAATCGGGATGCTCGTGAAGATGTCCGTGGGTGTCGGAAACAGGCGGGGTCTCCTCTAATGTCTGTTTTCCTTGATTTCCGGGTGTTATCGCTTCGTGTTGCGTTGGTGTTTTTTCTTCCGCGTCCACGACGCGTTGCTTCGTGGGGGCCTGCGGCAAGTTTTCGACGAACTTCTTGGTATCGTAGTGCGTATAGAGAGTCAGACCCAAAAGAAAAACGCACAGAAGACAGAAAGCGATTAGCAAAGTTTTCATGAGTGAATCTCCTCTTATTGGGGTCAGAAACGCAAATGGGGGTATTGCGT
>JAGFCB010000243.1 GCA_022394775.1 Candidatus Poribacteria bacterium | reverse complement strand
GATACTCTGAAATAGGTGAGCATCAGGCACATCGTCAAGGGACGGCTATCCCTGCCCGCAATATGTTTATCGCAGCGTTGATGTCCCTATCGTGGTGTGAACCACAGTCAGGACACGTCCACTGCCTATCAGAGAGTGAAAGATTTTCGTTTGTGTAGCCACAATCGGAACACGGTTTCGTGGTCGCAGTCCATTGACCGACCTGTTTCAAAAGGCGCTTATGTTTACGACACTTATACTTCAATATCTCAACAAACTGGTAGAAGGCAAGGTCAGAGACCTTACGTCCCCACAAGCGTTTCATGCCGTCAAGGTTCAAGGTCTCAATGGCAATGGTATCAAAACGCTTACAAAGTTCTGTGGCAAGCTGCCAATGAAAGTCTTTGCGTTGATTAGAAACTTTACGGTGAAGTCGTGCCAATGCTCTGACACACCGCCACCAGCCGTTAGAACCTTTCTGTTTACGACTCAATGCTTTGTTGAGTGTGCGAAGTTTCTTCAGGGAGTGTTTCAAAGGTTGGGGGTGGTGTTTCTTTTCACCCGTGCTCAGCGTCAAATATGCGTCTTTCATGCCGAAGTCCGCCCCAACACTTTCACCCGTTGTCGGCAGACGTTTCATGTCCGTGTAATCTGTGGTTATGCAAAACCAATAGTCACCGCAGGCATCACGCTTTATCGTGATATGCCGAATACAACCGTGCCACTGCCGGTGTTTGTGAAACGTATAAGGCACGCGGTCAAAACGCCATTTACCTTTTTCCCATTTCCGGAAGGATATTGTAACTCGGTTGTCTTTGAGTTTCCAACCGGCGGGTCCCGGAAAGGTAATAGACTTAAACTTGTTCCTACGTTTGATTTTCGGTCTACCGCCTAATTTGTCGAAGAACCGCTCATAGGCATTATCAATACGCATCAACTCTTGTTGAACCGCTTGGCTCGGCAGGGACCTCCAATGCGGGTGCGTCGTCCGCTTGAGTTCTTTAAAGTGGTGATCCATAGCGTTATAGTTCGCATAGGGCAGCCCGTCTTTATATCGCTGACGCTGCCACTTATGGAAGTATTCATGCACTTGCCACATATCGTCAAACAGATTGCCGATGCGAATACAATTCGATTGGTGACCGAACGGATATTTATAGGTTTTCATGGTCTATCAAGTATCAAGTCTTTAACCCCTTGTTAGTGGGTAGGCAGGTACATTACCAAGCGGTAATGCTAACAATACCTGCCAACTTGATACTACTAATTATACCACAATTTTAAGTGAAAGTCAAATTAAAATGAGGCTATCAACCCTTATGCCGTCTACATCCC
>JAGFCB010000291.1 GCA_022394775.1 Candidatus Poribacteria bacterium | reverse complement strand
GCCAAAAAAACGTTGTAGTTGTCGGCTTTTCGGCAGAGAGGCCCCTTAGTTGGATCTTCGTTCCACTTTTGCACGAATAGCACGCTCGTTTTGGTGCCGGTGTGCGGTTTGAAAGTGTTACCGTGCAAACTGACGATAGCCAAGATACGGGCGCGCTCTGCAATAAATTCTCGGACGTATTTGTCAGAGGTGTTGTTAAATCTGCCTTGTGGTAGCACAATTGCCATCCGTCCACCGGGTTTGAGGAAATCGAGATTGCGTTCAATGAACAAGATATCGCGCCCAACTTTGGTGTGTGCTTTGCCGTTCTGTTTAAAGGTGAGGTTATATTGATGCAAGATACGGCTTTCCTTGACATCCCCAGCAAAAGGTGGATTCGCCATCAGAATATCAAAACCAAACAACCTGTTCTCGCTCTGTTCAAGCCTTAACGCTTTGAGACGATCAAACCCGTCGCCATAAGTGCGCGCCCAGCTGCTATTTCTCTCTGTGCTGTCGTCCCACCGCTCATAATCCAGTGTGTTGAGATGCAAGACATTCGTTTCACCGTCACCTGCGATCAGATTGAGGGTTCTCGCCACGCGGACGGTCTTTTCGTCGAAATCGATCCCAAACACCTTGAGGACATGTTCTTTGTCTTGTTCTGGGATTTCTGCATTGGTGAAGAGCGTTCCTGTCAGTTTGAAAACAGTATGCACAGGAAACCCGCAACTCCCAGCGGCGGTGTCAATCATATATTCCCCTGGCTGAGGATTGAGCATCTTGACACACATATCTATGACGTGGCGTGGCGTGAAGTATTGCCCCTTTTCACCTTTCACAGATTTACTCACCAGATACTCAAACGCTTCATCAACAACTTGTAAATTGGAGTTGAACAACTTTATATCCTGCAAACTTGAAACACAGACCGCGAGGTGGCTGTCCGAGAGTTCAAAGACTGAATGTTCTGGAAAAACGCCTGTCCACTGGTCTCTTGCCTCGTCAAAAAGTCGTTGAATTTTGGTTTTGAGTTCGGTGTCGGTTTGACCGGTGTTTCTAAATGCCATGACTCGAAATCCATCATCCGAAATATCTTGCGTTCCCAGCCGAATAATATCATAGCCCGATTCATAAGTTACGCCAGTCCTGTGTTCTTTGTGGGTATTTTGTGCCCGACGAACAAAGTAATCAATAATTCCTTTGTCTTTATAACTGAGTGCCTCATCATAAAGTTTGGTAAAGATGAGTTTGAAAACCTCTTCAAAGACATCTACGCCTGCATTGGCGAGTACCTCATCCTCTAATTCCAAAATAATGTCTTTTAAAGATTTCCGTTCTGTGACGAGTTTGTCCTTAAGTATGAGATCCTTAAGGGTAAAACGTTCACTGAGGATATCCGCCAAAGTCTGATCAGCGTTAGGGATATCGGTAATATCTTCAAAATAGTTTGGGTCTCTCCGGTGGTAGTGCGAAATCTGTTGTCCGTTTGTCCATACAGCGATAGGCGCGCCAGTGGCGTTGCAGTAGGAGCGGAGTTGTGCTTTGCCATCTTGGAGTTTCGGCTTTTTCACTTCAACGATAATATAGGGGGTATCGGCTCTGTCTTTGTCAAGGATAACGATGTCAGTGCGTTTCTTCTCTCTGCCGAAGTTGACCGGGTGTTCAAAACGTATACGTTCTCGGGGATAATGATACCGGTTCAGGAGGCGTTCCACATACAGTTGACGGATAAGTTCTTCAGGTTTGAGTTGGACTGCCTTCCCTCGAATCGGGCAGTAGGTGATGGGTGTTTTTTTACTCTCTATCCTTTGACGTAAACTCTGAATTTCAGATGTGTCGAATAGATCAAGGTGATAATTGCTATCTCTGAGTATCGTTTGGATAATGTCAGGTTGTGTCATAGTTTTTCTAATCCAGAATCTTTTCAACTGCCTCTATGTATGTGCTTGCTTTTCGACCTTTCCACTCATTTTTTGGATTAACACTTTAAAGACCCTTTCACTTTTGAAGTGAGGTTGCGAATTTCGCAACCTTTCAGAGAGGTTTTTATCGGTCATCCCCCATAAAATGCATTCCTTTGGGTTGGAAACGCTTAAAATCAAGATGTCCTTTGCGTTGCCACCATTCGTTCCATTGTTGATAGGAAGTTGGAGACCAGAGAGGATTGGACTTTTCAAACGGTGTGTCTTTGTAAGGGTTATTCCCCGTCATGTAGTATTTACCATAACCATTCGGATATGTCATATGCATGACACTCGTTAGGAACTCTAAAGCTTGATTCGCAACGTCCCGCGGATTTATCCCATATCTCCTATAAAATTCATCGACTTCACTCTCCTCAAACCGAAGTGACTCAATCAAGCGTGGGATATAGGTAGCTAAGACGGCTTCCTCGTAGTATTCGGATTCCATGCTTAAAATCGTATCTTCATGAAACCGAATTTTCATCAGCGTCGCGCCAGGGCCCCAAGCCCCCATGTAATAACAAATACCTTCATCGGCATCGAAGATGTGCGGCGAGCTAAACGTCTCATTAAACGCAGATAACGAGAGTGAATCTTCAACTTGCTGGCCGCGACAACTACAGAGAAAGAGTAGTCCAAAAAAACATACCAATGCTGACTGTTTCTTACGCATAGGAACAAACATAGTTCGTAATCTCCCTTAGAAAAAGAAATACCGAAAAGAGATAGCCACCACATCCATCGTCATCGCCACGAGCCAGTGGATTGCTGCGCCATAGACAAAGGAACGCGTTTCAAATGCCAATACACCGAGCAATACCCCCGCAATAATTGAACCGAGTGCCTCTGGTAAGGGCTTTGAGTAGTGCAGAACAGCAAATGGGATCGTCTGGATCAAGATGCTATAGTTCCCGAATTTCCGTTCCAATCCGAACAGCATAAACCCGCGGAAGAAGAATTCCCACGAAAACATGTAAACACCGTACGCCAGCTGATACAGCAAAAATGTTTGCCAACTGCTTGCGACGACCTTACACAGCGGATATTTTGCTGCGAAAGGTGGATATACACTGACAGCAAGGACGACCACCGGAATCATCAGAATCCATGCGATCCCTGTCACACGCCATCCGAGTTTCTGGTTTCCGAATTGGATCCCGTAATTGCTCAGTTTTTCCTGTGTTCCGAATTTCGCAACGAGAATCGGGATAAGTAGCAATGTGATTGCCGTCGTCAAAAACCAATAATAGTACGGGTAGCTTTCTGCGAGCGGTCCGCTTCCGAAGTATTCTGCGAAGTGACGGTTGAAAAAACTCCGTCGGGTGTAGAATCTATGCAGTGTTAGAATCAGCGCGGAAGCAAGTAAGATGACAGTCGCCTGTCGTTCCCAACCGCGTAGATACTTTTCTTTTAATGTTTGGATGTGGAAAATCATCTTGAATTCCAGTCGGTTTTACGGTATTATACCGTGACCAACAGAAATTTACAATTAATGGACGGTGGCATGTGCCTATCCAGTTTTCGGTGTTCCACATGGAAAATAAAAAGTTCCAATATGCTAAATCTTGAGCAGATTGACCGAATTTTAATTGTCAGACTTGCCCCGCTCGGAGAAACAGTTTTAACGACACCCGTTATCCGTGCGTTACGTCAGCACTTTCGAGAAGCACATATCACCTACATGGTGGCACCGACACGAGAGGATTTGGTGTCCGCAAACCCGCATTTAAACGAGGTAATTACTTATCAGGCTTCTGTGCCGAAACTTATCTATCAAATTGCTCGGCGAAAATTCCAGATGGTGGTTATATTACAACCGACGTTCCGCTTGGTGCTTCACGCGTTTCTTGCTCGGATTCCGTTTCGTGTCGGTTTTGAAACAAACACTGGTGGGAAGAAATTATTGAGTCTCGCAGTAGCAAACAACACCGCACAGCATGAAACACAACGCTATCTGGATGTCGTTCGTGCCTTGGATATTGAAGTCGTAGATGATGAGCCGGAGGTATTTGTTGATAATGTGGGCAGTACTTGGGTGGACAATTTCTTTGAAAACCAGAATCTTGATGATAGCAAACCGATCATCGGTCTCAATCCAGGAGCCGCTACGACTTATCGTCGCTGGCACGCAGCGAATTTTGCTGTTCTCGGCGATCAACTTCACGAAGCCTATGGTGCACATATTATCGTCACAACCGGACCACGGGAGGGTGAGTTAGCGAATCAGGTGGCAGCGCAGATGTTGCATTCACCTATTATTGTTAATCAGACAACACCAATGCAACTTGCGGCACTTCTGAAACGGTGTCATCTCTATATTAGCAATGACACGGGACCGATGCACCTCAGCACTGCCGTAAAAACGCCCACGATCGCTCTGTTTGGCGCGTCAAACCTCATTCAGTGGGCCCCGCCGTGGGACAGACACGCAGTAGTCGCCCGCGAAGCGTGTGAATTTATGAAAACCCTCTCATCCAAAGAATGGGATACACATCAGGAACGCGCCCGTGAAAATCTTGAAGCGATTACCCCAGATGCGGTTATGGCAACAGTGGAGAAACTCGCATGGTAAATTCTGAACACAACCAAGATGTACAACGCATCAAGAATTGTCTAACCGATATTCGTGGTAGAATGTATCGGCAGGCACTCTTAGAGAGAATCGTAGATGCGTTTTTTTATGGGCTTGTGCTGCTCACGATTCTATTCATGCTGAACCGAGTAATTCTCCTGCCGATGCAGCTGCTGAATATCAGTTGGATTGTTATAACTGTAGCAGCAATTGTAGGTATATGTTCCAGTATCAACCACCGGAAAGATTTGCTGTCTGTGGCGCGCGCTGTTGACGAAAGAATGGGGCTTCGCGAGCGTCTCGGCACAGCGTTTGGGTTAATGCAAACCGACTCCCAAGGCGAGTTTACACAACTCCAAATCCGGGATGCTGCAGAGACTGTGACAACCTTAGAGATCGCGAAGGTAAGTCCATATCGTGTGCCGATGTTCCTAAAACTATTTCCAATCCCGTTGTTGTTAATAGGACTTTCTTTTGCTGTTCCGCGCTTCTATGAGCTGCCCGAACCACTCACGGACATCCAGCAGAAGGTTTTAGATAAAGCCATTCAGAGCCTCGATGAAAAACAGGTCAAAGATTCAAGGCTACAGAAGCAAATCGCAGATACTATAAATCAGTTGAAGACAGTGAAGGATCTTGACACCGCACAAAAACATCTCAGCGACTTAAAAAAAGATGTACGCAAGCAGCAATCAGCGCAAAACGCTATCACCGAAGCCACAGAAGCGACGCAAAACTTTCGCGGCATGGATGCAAATCAACTCGCTGCGGAACTGAAAACCGTTGCTGAACAGACTGAAATACCACCAGAGCTCCAAGCAGAACTTACGCGTCTTTTTGAACGTTTGGCGCGAGGGTTACCAAAAGGCGCGCTCGGTGATTCGCTGAATCAGGTTCAGGGTCAACCTGTCACACCGGAAACCTTACAGGACATCATAGCCGCACTTGAGGAAATAGAAAAGTCAACGGACCTGACGCAACTGGAAGCACAGCTCACAGCGAACCAGAAAGAATTAGCATTAGCAACTATTGAAATGGAATCCTCAGGCGGCGGCATTGCAAATAGCGATGGGGCACCTGGTCAAGACATCGGGGGCGACGAGGTGCAAGGAACCCGTGAAGACACATCGAATTCCGATTTACAGTCAGGATCACAGACAAGCGATACTGACAAAATAGGGAACGAAACAGGCGGTGAAGATCCTACATCGCCACTTACTGGTGAGGCAACACCAATCTTACAAACGAACGGGGAAGCGTTACCCCTTACGACAGAGATCTCAGGCAGTGCGGAAGGTTTCTCTGAGGTCTTTACAGGTGAGGTTAGCGACGATGCTCCTGCCTATTTACCCTTCAGCGAGGTAGTCCTGAACACGTCGCGTGCCTATGCTGAAGCCATAGAAAATAACCGTATTCCTGTTCGATATCGGGCGCAGATAAAGGCTTATTTAGAGGCGATTTTAGAAGAAAATGAGAAATAGTATCATTAAAATTCTTATTGCTGTCGGCATTGTTGCGGTAGTTTATTTTATCTTGCGACACTATGGCATAACAGACGAGATTCGGTTGGAAAATGTGCCGAAGATCAAAACGTGGGTGACAAGTTTTGGGAGCATAGCCCCGTTGATCTATATCGGACTCTATCTTGCGTCTACTGTCTTCTTTCTACCCGGTACCCCAGTAACCGTATTAGCGGGTTTCATTTTCGGACCGTTGTGGGGTGTTTTCTACGCTTCCGTAGCCTCTATTATTTCTGTCTCTGTTGCTTTCCTCATCGCCCGTTACGTTGCCCGGGATCTTGTTGAAAGTTGGGTCAAGGACAACGCCCAGTTCCGTAAGATAGATGAACAGGTTGAAGCGCAGGGATGGCGTATTTTGATGTTCACACGTCTGGTTCCTATTTTTCCGTTTAACCTTCAAAATTACGCCTACGGGCTGACGAGTCTCCGGTTTTCCACTTTTGTGCTTGTCTCTGCTATCTTTATGCTACCCGGAACGGCGGTGTTTGTTCAGTTCGGTGGTGCGTTTGTCAGGGGTGAAGGCGATATTTTGAAGACGCTGCTCTATCTCGGGATTGCTGGTGTGCTTATGCTTTTGCTGTCGTTGCTTCCGAAATTGCTGCGAAAATATCAAACAAAATTGTAGCTCAAGAAGAGCGATTAGACCACTGAATTAATGCCGCTACGGTGTCAAGTGCTTCCTCACGTGTTCGGATATGGCCATAAAACTGGCGTCTTTCAATCTCTTTTAGCAACTTTCCGATCCGTTTCCCTTTTTTCAACTTAAAGTTCTTAATCAAATCCTTTCCAGAGATGAGCCTACCCTGTCTGTAAACCGGCAGAATACGTTTATCGTATGTGTCCGCAACCTGTTTCAGTAATGCCGGGTCAATCGAATGCGATGCTACCGCATAGAGAAGCACGCCCCACCGGTCGGATGTGTAAGTGCAGAAAAAGTGAATTATCCGTTTTTCGGTCAAGCGCCGACTCTTATTTTTAAGGACTTCGCTACCGCTGAGAAGAATTTTCATCCATTGTGTTGCTTTACGGCTCAATCGAAGATAGACATCAACATCCGTGAGGTTACCTTCCAAGAGTAGACTCAGCTTGATTAAAGAACGCCGCCTGACTCCGTCCCCGAGTTTTTCTCGAAGATAGCTATTAATTTTCTTCCGATATACATGGAATTCTATGGGGATTGGGCTGTCCTCAAAATTTTCAAGTGAACGCCAAGGTATACATGTTGCTTTTATAGACGGTAGGACTTGCGCCAGTAATCCGACAGCTTCCATTTGTTGTAGGTATGGAGTTGCTTTTTTAACACTTAAAATTTTCATCAGTTCGTCGCGGCATCGTTCCGACGCGACGTTAGAGAGTAGTGATCGATGCTTTGTTACCAAATCACTCGCTCCTTCAGAAATCTTGAAATCTAACTGGGCTGCGAATCTATAAATTCGCAGTAAGCGAGCAGGATCCGCTCGTATGACCTGTTCACTCGGAAATTGGAGCAAACCTCTCTCTAAGTCTGTTATACCGCCGCACGGGTCAATCACGTGCGGAGGCTTTTGTTCACAAGGACTATTTATAACCGATTCTACATTCTCAAACGCAATTGCCATTGCATTAATCGTCAAGTCTCGTAAACGTAAGTCCTCGGTGAGTGATGCAGCTCGGAATTGGGCAAAATCCATGCTTAGAGTGGGGAACTGCGGAGTGTTGTGTTGTTTTACAATTACACGGGCAGTGGTAGGATGATTTTTTTCGAGTGCAACCCAAGCTGCGTTGATGCTGGCAGCGAACGCCTTGGCAAACCGAATCGCATTTGAGGCTAAGGCGAAATCGATATCCGTCATCTGACGTTTGAGTAACAGATCTCTCACACTGCCACCGACGAGATAGAGTTGCACGCCTCGCTTATCGGCAAAATGAGCGAGTGCTTGCATAGTTTGATTGCTAAATAGGTCTTGAAGCGTTTGAGTCGTTATATTCATTGATTTACCCGCGCCTTCTGTCGTTGTGCTTTCCGCGAACGGAATAGGATGCCGTCTAAATGGAGATGTGTCGCATAGCCGATGAAACCTGCTACATAGAATGGCAACCCACTCAGGATGGCGTGTGGAAGGTAATCCCAATCTTGTAAGGCATTAAAGTGGTCCACAAGATTACCGGTTGATTGCCATTCTGGGTATCCGGTATAAATTGGAATTAACAGAAATACAACAGGGAGCAGGATCATCGTAATCCTGGCGTGTGTCCAGCCACGGTGTTTGCTCATAATCGGGAGCATCGCGAATAGCCCCAACAACGCCGATAGGAGATACTTCTGCAAAAAAACAATCAGCACCACGTTCAGAACAAACAGTACTCTATAAAAGATCTTTTGGCTCTTACTTTTGATGTCAACATCGGGCCACAATCCGAACAGCACTGCAACAACGAAACAACCGATTATTTTTATCAGGTCACTCACTGGCGGGATAGTTGGATTCCACGCTTGTGGTATTCCATCATAAAAGATTGGTACAGCAAAGGTCGCGATAAGCGAAATGACGAAAAAGGTACTGTAAGCGACTAATCCGCCGATCCAATGTTCACGAAACATACTCATGTAGGTATTATAGCGTACTTTGCTGGAAAATGAAATTGCTTTCCACAACTTAATCGGGTTAGTGAAGACTATTTACAAGATTTACAAAAACTTCACCAGCACTGCCCAATACTTAGGATTTAATAGAAAAATTGGGTAAGTCCTATTTAATTTGACTTACAACACAAGATATGATACAATTATGTCATAATCTTTCGCGAATTTTGCTTTAGTTACATGTTTTGGCTTGCAGCTGATGTCGAAGACTGCTATACAGAGCAGACGGACATAAAACGGCAGTTGGCACAAAAAATCCATTGAGTTTTTTCAAACGCATTAGTTTTTAATCCTTAGATCTTCCGATTGATGGCAATATTCAGTTATGGGTAAACGCTAAATGGTTCTGTAGGATTGGCGAATTGGCTTGACTACGACGGGGAAAACGGGTACTATGTAACACAATACAGGTAATGGAAGAGAATTAATACACCGTTGCTTGGCAATCGGTAGAAGTTGTATGACGCAGTTGCTTAGAATTAGAGGCGGACACAATTACCTCAGTGCTACGTCTTCCATCTGCATGATGCAACATAAAACGAACCGCGAGGGACCTCTACTATTGGGATATTTCGCGTTTTTTTATATATTATTGTAGATATGACAACAACCGAGAAGAACTCTATTATTGAGATGTTGGCACCGATGCTTGAACTTGACGGCATTGAGCTTGTAGATGTTGAAGCACACAGACAGACCTTGCGACTCCTCATTCACAAGCCGGATGGTCTTTCGGTAGCGGATTGCCAAGCAGTGAACCATGTTGTACACCCAATTTTGGAAGTCCATGAACAGTTAGCAGGCTACACGCAGTTGGAAGTCGCTTCACCCGGAATAGATAGACCACTACAAACTGCCAGAGACTTTCAGCGAAATTGTGGACGCACTGTTGAAATAGAAGTCCCTTCGGAATCAGAAAATGGGCAGGAACGTCATGTGCAAGGCGTTATTGTAGAGGTCCATCCTGAAAGGGTTATTTTGGCACAGGCAGGTAGAGAGAACATCTCTGTCCAGATTTCACAAATTCGCAAGGCGCACATACACCTGCAGTGGTAACTGGTAGACACAAACGGTGTCCATTGCAAGTTGTAAAAGAATTGGAAAGGAGCACGCGGGCTGAAATTATATAGGATCTTATTTAGATACCTATATAAATATAAGAAACCGCGAACATTACTCATGTTAGAAAATCTCCAAAACGCTATTCGTCAAAATACGGCACAGACAGATTTACCTGAAGAGGTTTTTATTGAGGCGATAGAGGAAGCACTAAGTGCTGCTGCACGCCGGGTTTACGGTCCCGATGCCGATGTTTCTGTTGAGATTAATTTGGAAGCGGGTGATATACGCTGCTACGTCCCTAAAAAGGTCGTTGAGATTATGCGTGATTTCCCTACGGAGATTCCTATTGAGAAAGCTAAGGAACTCCAACCCGATATTGAGGTGGGACAGACGCTGAACGTCGAAATTAATCCTGATGAATTCGGACGGATTCCGGCACAGTTAGCAAAGCAGATCCTTTTCCAGAAAATCAAACAAGCGGAACGCGAAAAAATCTATCACGAATTCGTAGGACGCGAAGGTGAGGTTGTCACAGGTTATGTCCAGCGTTTTGAACGTGGTGGTATCATTTTAGATCTTGAACAGACAGAAGCCTTTTTGCCACCTCGGGAGATGCCTCGCTCTCAAAACTACGAACGCGGCAAACGTTTGCAATGTCTGATTCTGTCGGTGAAAAATGAGCCGCGCGGTGCTCCTATTATCGTATCGCGAACCCACCGAGATCTTGTCTCAATATTGTTTGAACAAGAAGTCCCTGAAATCTATGAAGGTCAGGTCCAGATTATGGCAGTTGCACGTGACCCAGGCAATCGGACGAAAGTTGCTGTTCAGGCAGTTGAGGAGGGTATAGATGCTGTTGGCACGTGTGTCGGTGTCAAAGGGATTCGGGTTAAAAATATTATCAGCGAACTTGATGATGAAAAAATTGATCTCGTTGAATGGAGCGAGGATGCCACTGTTTTTATTTCCAAAGCTTTAGGACGTGTCGTTGTGCGGAGAGTAGAACTCGACGAAGCAAATAGAAGTGCGCGTGTGATTGTCCCAGACGATCAACTCTCTTTAGCCATTGGTCAACGAGGACAGAATGCTCGGCTCGCCGCAAAACTAACGGGATGGAAGGTTGACATAAAAGGGGAATCCGAGGCGACTGTTTCGATTGACGAACTCTTTAAATCGGAAACCCCTGATAAAACTGAGGCACAAGTAACGGATCGCTCAAAAGATGGAGAAGAAGCGGTTATTGATACTCCAGATTCGACGAAGAGTGAACATCACGTTGATTCAGCAGAGGATGTTGAGGTAGACGCGGATACTTTTGAAGCCGAAGTACTTGAGCCTCTGGACGAAGAAAGTGAAACGATTGTGGGTGCTGAAGAGAACCCTGAGACGCTTGACGTTGCTGATGCGAATGATGATTCTGATGAATCCGAATAGGCTGCTGTGGGCTTCTTATTGTACAATGCCTGAACATTAAAGCGGCAAAAGTGGGTGAAGTTGTTGAAGGATGTTATTCGTACTTGTATTGGATGCCGTGGTAAGTTTTTACAAAAAACATTGCTAAGGTTTGCCTCAGAAAAAGATGATAGGCTGCGAATTGACAACGAGAAGCGTTTACACGGGCGCGGGGCTTATGTCTGCATCTCTCAACGCTGTATTCATAAGGCGTTTAAGTCTCCAAGGCGGATTAATTCTGTGTTACGTGTGCAACTGCCAAACGCAGTTATAGAGCGGTTTGAGAGGGTTCTTCTTCAATGGACTGAAGAAGCCGAGAGTACAACAGGAAAAAGGAGGAACGATCATGAGCAAAGCCCCACGACAGCGGCGAAAGGATGCCAAAGATAATCGTGAGGAGAAACAAGGTCGAGGGATGCGAGTTTACGAATTCGCAAGACAATGCAACCTAACAACCAAGGAACTTATTGCGCTTTTGGAAGAGCATGGGGTTCGCGGTAAAAAAGAGATGAGTTCCATTGATTCGGATACTATAGAGTTAATTGAATCCGAATTGATGACCAATCCGGCGGAAGCCGTTTCTACAGCTGAGGCATCAGATGAAACTCCGCCGAAGGCATCACCTGACACAACAGATAGATTACAAATCGAAGAAGGTGCAACTGTTGCCGATCTTGCTGCATCACTTGAGTTGCAGCCGAATGCCTTGATTATGCAACTGATGAAGTTAAAGGTCATGGCGAACATAAATCAACGACTTGGTTACGATACCCTTGTGATGCTCGGAGAGCATCTGAATTTTGAAGCAGTTAAATCGCGAACCCTTGAGGAAGAACTATTAGTCGAAATACAAGATCCGCCGGAATCTTTAAAACCCCGTGCGCCAGTCGTCACAATTATGGGACACGTTGACCACGGTAAAACCTCTCTTTTAGATGCTATTCGTCAATCAAATATCAGTGAATCTGAGGCGGGAAACATAACTCAACATATCGGTGCTTATCATGTAGCGTTGGAGGGTGGAAGTGTTGTCTTCTTAGATACGCCCGGACACGCTGCTTTTACTGCGATGCGGGCACGCGGCGCGCAGGCAACGGACATTGTTGTTCTGATCGTCGCAGCGGACGACGGTGTCATGCCACAAACGATTGAGGCTATTAGCCACGCGAAAGCGGCTAAAGTCCCCATCGTGGTTGCGATTAATAAAATAGATGTGCCGGGTGCGCGTCCAGACTACATCAAGCAACAATTGTCAGAGCATGAACTTCTTCCAGAAGATTGGGGTGGACAAACAATTTGTGTTGAAACCTCCGCGACGGAAGGAACAGGCATCGACTTTTTGCTTGAGATGCTCCTTTTGGAAGCAGCACTTCTTGAACTCAAGGCGAATCCGAATAAACTTGCGCGCGGTATTATCGTTGAAGCAGAGGTAGACAAAGGACGCGGGGCTGTTGCGACTGTGCTTGTCCAGTCTGGTACATTGCGTGTTGGCGATGTATTTGTTTCCGGTAGATATTCTGGAAGAGTTAGAGCAATGATGGACGACCTTGGGAAACGATTGAAGGAAGCTGGTCCTTCACGCCCGGTTGAGGTCCTTGGCTTCACAGGCGTGCCTGAGGCAGGCGACAAGTTCTACGTCGTAGAATCTGATAGAGATGCCCGCTTAATCAGCGAAACTCGCCAGGATCAGTATCGCACCGAAAAACTCGGAGCTAATAGCCATGTCAGCCTTGAAAACCTATTTCAACAGATTCAGGAAGGCGAGATTAAAGAGTTAAATGTCGTTCTTAAAGGCGATGTGCAAGGATCGGTACAAGCAGTTGCTTCATCGCTCCTTGAGTTGAGTACCGACGAGGTAAAGATCAACATAATTCACCAAGCGGTCGGCGGTATCACCGAAACGGATATTTTGCTCGCCTCTGCCTCAGATGCGATTGTTGTGGGTTTCAATGTTCATCCAACAACGGAAGCAGTGCAAGCTAAGGAAAGTGAGGGGATCGATGTGCGGACGTACAACGTTATTTATGAACTCATTTCCTATATCCATTCAGCAATGGAAGGCTTACTGGATCCTGAAGTACGAGAAGTTGTCATTGGACGGGCAGAAGTGCGTGAATTGTTTAAAGTGCCGCGCCTCGGTTTAGTCGCTGGCAGCTACGTCAATTGGGGGCGAATTACGCATGGCGAACCGCTTCGTATTTTACGCGACAATCGATTAATTCACGAAGGCAAAGTGAATTCTCTGCGCCGATTTAAGGATAATGTAAATGAGGTGCAGGCGAACTACGAATGCGGTATCGGTATTGAGACATTTGACGACTTACAGGTCGGTGATGTTCTCGAATGTTATGTCCACGAACAAGTGGCACGTTCGCTTTCGTAGGGACCTGCGTCCGAGTAATAATCTATTTTATTTTCAGCGCGGTTAAAAATCGTGCCTACTTTTACAATTAACTGACACCTTTCATGCATATCGGTGTTTGTAAAATCCAGCTTCGCATTCCTGAAAGTCAATCTCTGAAGGCGAAACGCCGGGTTATCAAAAGTCTTGTTAATAGGCTCAAAAATCGTTTCAATGTCGCTGTTGCGGAAGTTGAAGCGTTAGATGCACATCAGTTCGCGGTATTAGCCGCTGTTTCCGTTTCTAACGATGCGGCGCATCTTCATAAGATTATCTCGCATGTCATCACTTTTGTTGAGACAAATGTAGATGCTGAGCTGGTAGATTACGAAACGGAATTCTTCTTCTGATAAAACTTGCAAGTCAAGCTTGCTGTGAAAGATGGTAACAACATGGCAGATAGTAGAAGACAAGATCGGGTAGGTGCCCTGATTCAACGGGAATTAAGTGAGATTATCCAACGTTCTGTCAAGGATCCGCGTGTAGCGTTTTGTACTGTTACACAGGCAGAAATGTCGCCGGATCTGAAGTATGTGGATGTCAAGGTGAGCGTTATCGGAGACGAGACACAGAAGGAAAAGACGCTTGCTGGTTTAAAAAGTGCTGCAGGGTTTCTTAGGCGAGAAATAGGAAACCGTCTTACGCTCCGCTATTCGCCAGAGCTTCGGTTTGCTATTGACGAGTCCGCTGACTATCTCTTCAAAATAGACGGACTCCTGAAGTCCGTTACGTCGGAAGATGAGACATCCGAAAACCACACAGCGGATATTTCATGAACACCTTGCAGATAACTGATATGCAGAACTACAGCACACTTCTCACCCTATTTGACCAATACCACGACTTCGCACTCTCAACGCATATTAACCCGGACGGCGATGCAATCGGTTCCGAGCTGGGACTCTATCACTTTC
Source organism: Candidatus Poribacteria bacterium (assembly GCA_022394775.1). GTDB lineage: Bacteria > Poribacteria > WGA-4E > WGA-4E > WGA-3G > WGA-3G. The sequence continues at coordinate 39,884 of JAGFCB010000291.1, read as the reverse complement.
TTACGGAACTCGGCAAATCCGTTAAAATATTTAATACCGATGCCGTCCCAGAGAGCTATAGATTTCTGCCTTGTTGGGATAATATTGAGGATGTCCACTCTATCAGTACATATCGTCCAGAGGTGTTAATTGTATTAGATGCCAGCACATTGGCGCGAATTGGAAAAAGGCTTTCTAAAGCCTTGCTGCCGACGCACGAACTTGTTAATATTGATCATCACGCCACCGCTGAGGCGTTTGGGGATGTCAATCTCATTATGCCTTCGGCTTCTTCTACATCAGAAATTATCTATAAACTTATTAAGTGCCATCAGGGGCCAATAGGCAAAGCGTGTGCCCTCTGTCTTTATACGGGAATCATGTTTGACACGGGTTGTTTTCGCCACAGCAATACCACAGTGGAAACACATCGGATCGCTGCAGAATTAATTGAGATAGGAGAATTCGCCCCAGATGAAGTCTATAGGAATGTTTATGAGCAGCTTCCAGTCGCGAAAATTCGTCTATCAGGCGAAGTACTCCGCACGTTGCAAGTAACCGATGACGGAAAGATTGCCTCCGTGTACGCGACGCAAGGAATGCTTCGAAAAACAGGAACGACTCCTGACGCTGTAGAAGGTATTGTGAACCAAATTCAAGCGATCGCGGGTGTTGAGGTAGCACTCTGTGCGTCTGAAATGACCGCTCGCAGCACAAAAATAAGTTTACGGAGTCAGGGCCATGTTGATGTAAGTCAACTTGCTGCAGAATTTGAAGGCGGCGGACACGCCCGCGCCGCCGGCTGTCGGATTGCTATGCCGTATCCTGCAGCCGTTAGGACGCTTGTACAAACCGCCCAACGCTACATTGATCAAAGTTCTTCAGAACATGGTGATTGCCAGAAGGATTGAGTAACGTGGAAAACGCTAATAACAGGAGCGATCTGCAAGCCCCAACAAGTGGTTGTAGTTTAGATGACATTGGTGAATTCCACAGAGACACAGCCGTTACTTTCGGCGTATTTGATGGAATTCACATCGGGCACCAGGCGGTTATCAATACACTTCTTCAACACGCTGGGGAACAACAGTTGATGAGTGCTTTAGTCGGCTTTTATCCACACCCGCTTGCGTTTCTTGCTCCAGAACGGTGTCCATCCCTCCTAACGCCGCTCTCCAAACGCGTTGAAATTCTCCAACAACTTGGTATTGATAAAGTTATTATGCTCAGTTTTGATGCGCAGATCGCTGCGATGTCCCCAGCGGAATTTGTAAAAAAAGTTCTCTTGGAAAAATGCCGAGCGAGACATGTTGTTGTCGGATATGCGTGTCAGTTCGGGAAAGACCGCGCTGGTAATGCCGACCGGTTAACCGCACTCAGCCAAGAATATGCGTTTGATGTGTCCATTGTTCCACCGACAGAGATAGAGGGTGCCCCGGTCCATAGCACCCGGATTCGTGAGGCACTTGTGCGCGGCGACCTTCGTTGCGGTTCACAACTCTTAGGACGTCCGTATTCCTTGTTGGGTAATGTTGTTCATGGTGACGGGCGTGGCAAGGAGATTGGGTTTCCAACAGCTAATATAGAGACACAGAATCAAACCTGTCCACCGAATGGGGTTTACGCGATTCGGGCGAAATTAGGAGAACAATGGTTGGACGGTGTATTGAACATTGGGGTCCGCCCTACATTTAATGGTACAACTGTGCAGGTAGAAAGCCACTTCTTTGATTTCGATGAAATGATTTATGGCAAATCTATAGAAGTATTTTTTGTAGAGAAAATTAGAAGCGAGCGGAAGTTTCCGAATCTTGAGATGCTGGTTCAACAAATACGACGCGATATCACTGATGCAGCAAAAATTCTTGAGGCATCTACCGCATTTGTACCGGAGTGTCATTTAAAAGGGAACATTACTTAGAGATCTGAGTTTAATTTGAATTTCCAACGAATCTGTGGTATCATATATGTATCAAATTAACTAAAAATGGGAGTGATTCTCCGAACGCAATCGGCATTTTATTTCATATAACACCGAATAGGTATTGATGCCTTATAGTGAAGTTTTATGTCTTCATGAGATAATTTTCGGCGAAATTTTCAAACTCCCAAGGCTTGTTGTTAAGGAGGTGAATGCAATTGGCAATTAGTGCAGCAGAGAAGAAAGAATTAATCCAAAAGTATCAAATACATCAGCAAGATACCGGTTCCCCGGAAGCCCAAGTGGCAATTTTGACTGAGCGTATTCGCCAGTTGACTGAACATTTTCGGACACACCGGAAGGATTATCACTCGCGCCATGGACTTTTCCGCTTAGTTGGCAAACAGCGCCGCTTGTTGCGGTATCTTTATAAGAAAGACGTTACGCGCTATTACCGTTTAATTAATGACCTTGGAATTCGTGACACTATCGGATTGAAAGCAAATTAGGCTATTGTACCGGTGCTGAGGACGTTTCTATATTGGCACGAACAGGGACAGAATAAGTGCGATCTTGTAATTAACAAATGCTGAATGGGTCTTGTCAGAGCAGGAATATTTACTTCTTAAAAACTGTAGTCAACATCGTTAAGTTGACAATATGTTCTTAAGTCAGAACTGTTCTTCAAAGACTTTTTTACTTTTTATATTTGATGGCACAAGAAAAAAATTGGAAATACAGGAGTAGTATACAGAATGAAAGTTGAAATGCAACTTGGGAGTGAGAAGTTATCAATTGAAACCGGAAAAGTTGCGAAACAAGCAGACGGCGCTGTCTGGGTACAATATGGAGGAACAGTTGTCTTGGTCACAGTAGTGGCCGATGATAGTGAGCACGACCTCGATTTCTTTCCATTAACAGTAGATTACCGTGAAAGGGCTTATGCCACTGGACGCATACCGACAGTTTATGGTAGGCGTGAACCACGTCCTGGGACGTCAGAACAATTGGTGGCTCGTTTAATAGACCACTGCATCCGACCTCTTTTTCCGAAGGACTTTAAAGCAGAGGTGCAAGTTTTATGTAATGTCTTTTCATCGGATGGTATTCATCCCGCAGATGTGCCAGCGCTTATTGGGACATCCGCTGCATTAACGATTTCTGACATACCGTTCAATGGTCCTGTCGCCGCAGTTACTGTCGGGAAAGCCGAAAACCAATTAATAATCAATCCAACTTATGAGGAGCTGCATGCCTCCGATATTGAGTTGTTCGTGAGTGGCAAAGCTGATGCCGTGATGTCTGTTGAGGGCGGTGGAAATGAAATTCCTGACGACGAAGTCATTGAAACAATTATCGCAGCACACGCCCAAATAAAAGAAGTCATCAAACTTCAAGAAGGTTTGGCAGCAGGATGTAGTAATGCGAAACGCGATTATACGTCTAAAACCGTTGAAGCTGACCTTAGCGATCGGGTCCGAAATCTCGCCACATCGCGCATTCGAGAGTCTATCGGTATGGCAGACAAGAAGTTACGTGAGGATTACCTCGAACAAGTCCAAGAAGCGGTGCTCTCAGAGATTCTTGAGGATACGCCAGAAGATGCCGATCCGAATGCAGCAAAAGATGCCATTTCTGTCTTAAGTGATATAGAAAAAGAAGAGATGCGGCAGGCAATTCTTACAGAAGGCAAGCGCGTTGATGGGCGAGGTGTAACCGACATTCGATCTATCTCTGGTGAAGTTGCCCTGCTCCCACACACCCACGGTTCCGCACTCTTTAGCAGAGGGCAAACACAAGCACTCTGCGTAACAACCCTCGGTACCTCTGGCGATGAAGATGTCCAACGTGGACTTGATGGTGAAGCGAGACGTTCTTTCTTTCTACACTATAATTTCCCCCCATTTAGTACCGGTGAAGTAAAACGAATGATGGGACCTGGACGTCGAGAGATCGGACACGGTGCGCTTGCAGAAAAGGCTCTTGAACCGGTCATTCCTGAGAAAGACGAATTCCACTATACCATCCGTATTGTTTCGGAAATCTTGGAATCTAATGCCTCATCCTCTATGGCAACCGTTTGTGGCGCGACACTCGCGCTATTAGATGCAGGCGTGCCAATTAAACGCCCTGTCGCAGGAATAGGTGTCGGACTCATTAAGGAAGGCGAACAGGAAGCTATTCTCACGGACATGCTCGGTACCGAAGATTTCCTCGGTGATATGGACTTTAAAGTAGCAGGAACGAGTGAAGGTGTGACTGCTATACAAATGGACATCAAGATTGAGGGTGTTACGCCGGAATTGATGCGCCGCGCGATCCATCAGGCAAAAGAGGCACGCTTGTCAGTCATTGAACAGATGAATGCTGTTATAGCGCAACCGCGTGCTGAACTTTCGCCTTACGCGCCTCGGATTCATTCACTTCAAATTGCACAGCAGAAAATCAAGGATCTCATTGGACCTCGTGGTAAAACTGTTCAGGGTATCCAAGAGGAAACAAGCACAACCATCAACATTGAAGATGATGGGACTGTGGAAATTGCTGCTACCAGTGCAGAAGATGTCAAACGCGCTGAGGAGAAGATTCGAGCAATCACGGCTATGCCTGAAATCGGTAAAGAGTACACCGGTAAAGTCGTCCGAACTGCATCCTTCGGTGCATTTGTAGAGATCTTGCCTGGTAAAGATGGACTTGTTCATATCTCGCAGATGGGCGATGGATACGTCCGACGCGCAGAGGATGTCATGCAGGTTGGTGACGAAGTCACTGTCCGTATCCTTACGATTGACGATCAAGACCGCGTGGATCTGGCACTTGTTGCTGCTGGTGGTGTCCCGGTTGAAGACCTGAAAATTGAATCAAGTGAGGATCGTGAGTCCTCATCTGATTGGAATGCTTCCCGAGACTCGCGCGATGGTGGTCGTTCTAACTATCGGGATAATCGAGACTCGCGTGAATATCGAGACAGGCGCGGAAACGACTCGCGCGATCGACGTGGGAATCGCTATGAACAACGCGATAATTCTCGTGATTTCCGTGATCGGAACTCGCCACGTATTCCGAAAGGTCGTTCTCGATAGAGGACACAGCGCATGGTGCGATCTTAGAAAATTAAGAACAATATAGGAAACAAATAGGGTGAAGGATAATTCCTTTGCCCTATCTTTATTTTTCCAGCCCAAATCTGCTGAAGATACGCTCGTAAAATTAGAGAAGATAGATTAAACTTTGGACGCCATGTTTATAAGCAAACAGAATTAAAAATCTTGCATGTCATCTGTTTTTGTGCTATAATTTCCAGTAATTACAATGAATCCGATTTCTTGATATAACACAATATACAGGCTCACTGAAAATAAAGCACACCTGTAAGCAAGAGAGAGGTAAAATCGATGAAAGCACGACGCAATACGACTAAATACGCCCTTGGTAAAGGGGATCTCCTCGATCAGAAATGGCTAACCTATTTTTTAGCTATAGTTCTTATTCTCCTTGTTCTTGTCTTTGTTGTTTTGTTAACCCCTGCTTACAAGCGATACATTGTTGATACTGTCAAATCTGTATTCTATGGCAAAAAAAGTACAGCTCCACGCCCGAAGGCTACGCCAGTAAAATTTCAACAACCCGCCCTGCCCCGTGGTTTAACGTTCTGAGATTAAGGTGCGAATATCGTACGATTATCTGGTAAAAGAACCGACTTCACAATACAAGTTAGATCGAATTTTCAGGAAAACTTAAAAAGAAAAATGTATAAAGCAATGTTGGTGTTAGCAGGACTATTGGTATCCTTGACCCTAATCTCTGGGTGTGGCTATGTTTTTAAATCGGCATCTGTGGAACATATTGATACTATCCGTATCGCGCCTATTGAAATTTTGGATGCAGATTTCGCTTACGATAACGCCTCCAAGCGACCCTACGATGAAGTAATTCGTGAAAAATTGACGAAACGTTTCAATCAGAAGTGGCGAGATGGAAACGATGCCGAATTTACGATGCGGATACAGGATTTCGATATACGAGAACACAGTTATGGAGCCCAAGGCGAAGTCGAAATGGTGCGCATGACCTTACAAATTGAATACAAATTTTTTGATAGGGTCCGCAACAATATGATTGCTCAAACTAACAATCACCTCCAAGCTCACGACTTCTATATTGTGCCGGGTAGAGCTGAACCGATGGAGACTATTGAAGAAGCCAAAGTGCACATTGTAGATGAATTGGTAGAAGATCTTTATAACCAACTTGCTGAACGGTAGCAATACGAGTCGGATCGTTTTTCTGACAAGACTCGGAGGGAAAAATGTCTAAATCAATGTTTGTGTTGGCAGTATTGATATGCCTCGGTTTAATGTCTGGGTGCGGGTATGTTTCCAAATCAGCGTATCTCGAGCATATTAACACCATTCGTATCACACCCATTGAAATTTTGGATGCAGATTTCGCTTACGATAACGCGTCCCAGCGACCTTACGATGAAGTGATTCATGAAAAACTGACGCAACGCTTCAACCGGAAGTGGCGAGACGGAAACGATGCTGAATTTACGATGCGGATACAGGATTTTGATATACGGGAACACAGTTATGGTGCCCAAGGCGAAGTCGAAATGGTGCGCATGTCGCTGCAAATTGAGTATGAATTCCTTGATCGCGTTCGCAATAACATGATTGCCCAAACTGATAACCACCTTCAAGTTCATGACTACTATGTTGTACCAAATCGGGCTGAACCGATGGAAAGTCGTGCGGAAGCCGAAAGGCGCCTTGTAGAAGAACTCATAGAAGACCTCTACAACCAACTTGCTGAACAGTGGTAACAGGACACAACACGGAGTCCTCGCGCGGATGAGACGAAAAACATCATGCTTTTTTGACAGATTTCACTTTTTTTCGGTTGCTCCCTATTTTCTCTGCAGTTTGTTGCTGATTTCATGCAGTGGAGAAGAAGGGAATTGGACGGCTGCCCAGCAAGAAGGTAGGTATATCTACGGTGTGTGGCAGAGTTCTACTGCGGAAAAAGCAGAGGAGCTGATGCTGGCAGTGGCAGAAAACATAAAACATTCGTCAGCACTGGATGAAAAACCTTCAACAACAGACGCAATTTTACAGACAATAGTTTCGCCTGAGTCACTCTTACCGAGCAGTGTGGAATTATTGGGTTGGGTTCAGTCGCGCGCACCTTCAACATATCAGGGAAAAACCCTTTATCGTGATAGAGCTGCTTCGCCCGACCTTTATTATGCTTACGGCTTTGAACGGCAGGCAGAGATGGAATACGAAACGCCTCGATTCGGTTCAAAGCCGTTAATTTTACTCGAAATCTTCGATATGGGAACGCCAGAAAACGCCTTTGGGATTTACAATTTTCATACCTATCCGCAAATGAAATTTGAATGGGTTGGTGCCAAGGCACTACTTTCAGGCGGGTATCTTCGGTTTTCAAAAGGAAAGTATTTCGTTCAGATAGAGGGTTACGAATTCGCCACCGGCATTCGTGACGGAATGCTCGCACTCGCGAAAGCCGTTGCTGCACAGATCAAAGATCTACCGCCAGAGCCACAAATACTTACGCTGCTTCCTGCCGAGAAAAGAGTGCATGGAAGCACAAAGTTATTCCGATCCAATTGGGCGTTACGCCAAATCTACAGCACATTACCCGCCAATGTTCCACGACTAACGGATACAGCGCTCGGAATCTCCGCGCTCTATAAAAATAAAACCGATTCGATAAATTGGATGGATGCCCAAATTGTTTGCATTATCCGTTTCTCAGACCCCGCAACTGCAGAGGCTGCCTATACACATTACCGAGATGCTGTACATGCCACAATGCAGGGGACTGTTGGTTTTAAAGAGAGAACGGATGGCGCGATGCTTATCAATGAAGATTCTGCTCCATGAATTGTTACATCAAGACCTCTTAACTGATAATTGATAACCGATGACCGATAACTATTAAAAGGAGCTTACTTATGCGAGGCGATTTTGAAGCCTATCTCAATGATTCATTTCGTGATGAAAATGGTAAACTTGATTTAGCAGCGTTGTTGGCGTTGGAGGACGAAGCCAACATGGATACCGTTGTTGTCATGCCGACCCCGCAACCCCTTCCGCAAAATGAAGAACTTGCCGAGGCGATTCGCGGGAACCCGCGCACGCTTGGTTGTGCCCTGGTACATCCGACAGAACCGGAACCGGTTGAACAGGTCAGATTAGCTGCTGAAGTGTGGGAAATGCCAGGGATTAAACTGATGCCTGCTATTCATAATTACAACGTTGATGACCCGATTGTGCGCCCTGTGGCTGAGGCGGCGCGCCACTATGGACTTATCATCTCAATTCACTCAGGCCCTAATAATTGCCACCCCAATCGGATCGGTAATGTCGCAAGCTGGGTGCCAGAAACACCGGTTATCATGGATCACATGGGGTTTCCAGACGATTTAGACGCGGGTATCGCCGTCGCAAAAGCGAATAAGAATGTTTCACTGGGCACCACCATCTTACGGTTCCATCGCCGTTGGGGGACAGATCCAGACACCGTCGTGCCAACAGAGGTAAAAAAGGCGGTTGATGAACTCGGTCCCGAACAGATCGTCTTCGGTTCCAATTTACCGGAATACCGACCTATTCAGGTCATCAACGCGCTTAAGCGTTTGGAACTCAGCGATGATGCTGAGGCACTGATTTTCGGCGACAATCTTGCACGTATCTATGGGCTTTAGAGCTTGTCTGAATCAGGATTTATAGGATTAAAGGATTTCCAAGATGATTAAAGACAAGTTAACTTATCAAGTCATCGGTTGCGCTATGAAAGTGCATAGAACTCTTGGAGGTGGGTTTCAAGAAGTCATTTATCAGCGAGCTCTTGCGATTGAGTTAGATCGCGCAGGAATTGAGTTTGGTCGTGAGGTAGAACAGCCTATCTTTTACGAAAGTGTTGAAATTGGTACGAGAAGAGCCGACTTTATTGTTGGTAGGCGTGTTGTTGTTGAGTTAAAAGCGTTAATTGCCTTAGAGAAGATTCATATTGTCCAGGCGAAGAATTACGTGGTAGCATACGATTTGGACATCGGGCTTTTAATCAATTTCGGTGCCGAGCGTTTGGAGTATCGCCGCCTTTTTCAACTCAAAGAAGCACATTGATACGCCATCATCTGTTTGACATTGGATGATAAAAAGAAGTATTGAAAGAAATCATGATAATCTGCTAATCTTGTAAATCCTGATTCAGACAAAAAATGAAGAGAACACCCCTTTATCAAATCCATAAAACGCTCAACGCCAAATTCACCGAATTCGGTGGTTGGGAGATGCCGCTCCAATATAGCAGTATCGTTAAGGAACATCTATCTGTTCGGACGACTGTCGGTTTGTTTGACCTGTCGCACATGGGAGAACTTGAAGTTTGCGGTCAAGGCGCGAGTGAGTTGGTGCAGAAACTCAGCGCGAACGACGTAGGACGTTTAACTGATGGTCGTGCATTATACACCTTATTTTGTAATGAAACAGGTGGAATCGTTGACGATCTCCTTATCTATCAATATGCCGATGACCACTATATGCTTGTAGTCAACGCTGCCAATATAGAGAAAGACTTGGCATGGGTAGAGACCCACAACGACACAGGCGCGGAAATAAGAGACGTAAGCGAGAATACGGCTCTCATTGCACTCCAAGGTCCGAAATCAATGGATATTCTGAAGCCTTTCGTTCCTGAATGCGATGTTTCTGAAATCTCGTTTTTTCGTTTTGCAGTGGAGGAGGTTGCTGGTATCGGTACCGTCATTTCACGAACTGGGTATACGGGTGAAATTGGCTTTGAACTATACGTTGACACAAACAGTGCAGAAGATTTATGGAATGCACTCTATCCTGCTGTCATTGAAGCAGACGGACAACTGGTAGGACTCGGCGCACGCGATACCTTAAGACTTGAGGCAGGGCTCCGTCTCTATGGCATGGATATGAACGACGATACAAACCCGTATGAAGTTGGTCTCGGTAAGTTTGTCAAATCCAAGAATCGCCAATTTATTGGCAAGAGTGCACTCCTTAGAGAAAAAAAGAAGGGCATTGCGAAGCAGATGATAGGTTTTCAGATGCTTGACCGTGCTGTGGCGCGTGCCGGTTATGCTGTCTATCAAGACAGTGAATGTATAGGCAGTGTGACGAGCGGGGCACCTTCACCAAGCCTCAAATATGGTATCGGTTTTGCTGCTGTCTCATCGCAGGCGATACCTGACGATGGGAAAATTGATATAGAGATTCGTGGGAGGATGCACCCCGCGAAAATCGTGAAAGTACCTTTTATTTAGAAATAAACACTTAAAAGTAGTAGGCACACGCCGTGTGCGGTAACCCGTTGGAAAAATAAAATGGGCCATTACACAAGATTTTTGTTATGTTTTTTAGTGCTCGGGTTATTTCTTTCATTCTCTGATATCGCGCTTTACGCACAGGAAACTCCCGAAACAGCCGAACACCTAACGGAAACTGACTTAGTATCTGATAAAGCAAAAGAGTCCACAGTCCGCTTAGTCGGGTTTTCAAAAAGAGGATCTGAGTTAGGTATAGGTGGCGGCACGGGATTTTTTGTAGCACCGGATAAAATTGCAACAAATTTCCATGTTGCCGCAGGTGTATCCGGGTTTGTTACTGCAAAATTAAGTCACAAAGAAACGGTCTGGTTAATAGAAGGTGTTGTGGCGTTTGATATCGCGTACGACATCGCCATCCTAAAAGTGAAAGGTAAAGGTGTCCCGCTGCCTTTAGGCGACAGTGATATGCTCCAGATCGGTGATCCTGCCTTCCTTGTCGGATTCCCTTCCCCAGGGCTAAGATATAAAGTCACGGAAGGTGTTGTGGAAAAAGTACGAGATAGCGATAAAAGGTTCCGCACGACAGCTGAATCTTATCCAGGAAACAGTGGCAGCCCAGTGTTAAACAGTAAAGGAGAAATCATCGGAATCCACTATGGTCATGACCCTGGCAATAGTCCTGTAAGCGTAATCAAGGCGTTGCTTGCTGGTGCTACTTCAACGGAATCTTTCGCGCAGTGGCGGAAGCAAAAACCTGTCCAATCATATCTCTACACCGAACAAGGCAAAGCCAAATATTATGATGGAGATGCTAAAGGGGCGATAGATGACTTCAACCAAGCGATCGAACTAACCCCTGATGACGCTGAGACCTATAAATTTAGGGCGAAATCGAAAGTGAAACTTGAAGATTATCAAGCCGCAATAGGAGACTATAATCAAGCAATAAAATTAAACCCTGATGACGCATCCACATACAAGGAACGGGCGGAGGCAAAACGCAAATTGGGTAATCGTGCCAGTGCGATAGACGACTATAATCAAGCTCTTAAGCTAAATCCGAAGGACGCATTCGCATACAGGGCAAGTGCCGACGCGAAGCGCAAAAGTGGGGACCATGCGGGTGCGATCGAAGACTACAATCAAACTATCAAGCTGAATCCTGAGGATGCCGAAGCCTACAAGAAACGGGGAAAAGTAAAGGCTGAACTTGGAGATGATGCGGGAGCAATAGAAGACTATAATCAAGCTATCAAACTAAACCCAAAGGATGTGTTTACATATGACGATCGCGCCCATATAAAACAAAAACTCGGTGACTATAGTGGTGCGATTGAAGACTACAATCAAACTATCAAAAAACTTAAAGATGGCTCCTTTACCTACCAAACGTATACCGAGCACGGTTTATCAACAGTTACGATTACGCCTGACGATTCCTATGCCTATTACGTATATAATAAGCGCGGTTGGGCAAAAATAGAACAGGGAGATCACACCAGCGCGATGGCGGATTTCACGCGTGCTATAGAACTCAAACCTGATGGTGCCTACGGGTACAAAAACCGGGCAGGGGTGAAAATAAGACTTGGCGACCACAAGGGGGCGATAGAAGATTATACGCGTGCCATCAAACTCAATCCCGAGGATAGTAACGCCTATAACAATCGCGGCTGGGCGAAACAGGAACAAGGGGATCACACCAGCGCAATGGAAGATTATACGCACGCTATTGAACTTAATCCTAATGGTACTTACGGATACGAAAACCGAGCAGGGTTGAAACGTGAAATTGGCGACCATGAAGGCGCGATAGCAGACTATAATCAAGTGATTAAACTTAAACCTGATGATGCGGTTGCTTATAGCTACCGTGGGAAGTCGAAATCAAAACTTGGTGATCATACTGGCGCGATTGCAGATCACGATAAAGCTATTCAACTCAATCCTAAAAGTTCGTATTTCTACAATAATCGTGGGGTGGCGAAGGCAGCTTATGATGACCATGAGAGTGCGATAGAAGATTTTACACAAGCCATCAAACTAAAACCTGACAATCCGACTTCTTACCATCTTCGCGGACACTCAAAGCAAGACCTTGGGCAAGAGGAAGCCGCACAAATTGACTTTGAAAAGGCAAAGGAATTAGAAACTGCCCAATAGATGGGTGGTTTTACCGAACTAATGATATGGCATAGTTATTAGCGAAAATCTGAGCATACCAAGCACTTAATCAGAAATGCCACACTTTCCGCTATATTATTTTTTTTTATTTAGGAAATACCTTAAACACAGAACAAGAGAGAGCTAACAGAATGATTCCACATAACTTAAGATATATGGAAAGCCATGAATGGGCAAAGCAAGATGGGGATGTCGTTACGATCGGTATCAGCGACTACGCCCAATCCGAAATTCAGGATATCGTCTACGTTGAATTGCCGGAAGTCGGCACGGAACTCACACAGAAAACGGAATTCGGCGTGATAGAATCCGTCAAAGCAGCGTTTGACCTCTACGCACCTGTTAGCGGGGAAGTAATTGACGTCAATGAATCCCTACTTGATGCACCGGAACAGGTCAATGCGTCGCCTTATGATGATGGATGGTTTCTCAAAATTAGAATAACAGATCCGAGTGAACTTGATGCACTTCTTGATGCTGATAGTTATCAAGCACACATTGAGGCAGAGCATGCCTGATCTTTTATTTACACGCCAAGCGTGAAATTATTCTGTCCGTTTGAAACAGTTTTCACTTAATATCCGCAAGCCGCCGTTGCTGGCTTGCTTGTAGCATTTTTTAAAAGGAAAGATAATAGTGACCTTTGCAGATCGGCATATCGGTCCACGTTCGGAAGATATCGAACTGATGTTGACAACGCTCGGTTACGCGTCGATGGAAGATTTCATTGATGACGTTGTACCAGCCGACATTCGCCTACCCTCAACCTTTGATTTAAATGGGAATGCCAGTGGACTTTCAGAGCCGGAAGCACTCACGGTATTACAGGAACTCGCCTCCCAGAACGAGGTCTTCCGCTCCTTTATCGGAATGGGCTACTCTAATTGCTTTGTGCCACCCGTCATTCAACGCAACATTCTGGAGAACCCAGGCTGGTATACACAATACACACCCTATCAAGCTGAGATTTCGCAGGGACGTTTGGAGGCACTGCTCAACTTCCAAACGATGGTTATTGACTTAACCGGTTTGCCTGTTGCGAACGCCTCGCTCCTTGACGAGGCAACAGCTGCAGCAGAAGCAATGGGCATGTGTTTTGCAAATGTGCCACAGCAAATCAGTCGAATCTTTTTTGTGTCAGAAACCTGTCATCCACAAACAATCGCTGTTCTACAAACCCGCGCCGAACCCCTTGGCATTGAATTACAAATCGGTGACCACCGTAATGTCAATTTTGATACACCGATCTTGGGTGCCATCGTGCAATATCCCGCTACAGATGGTGCGATTTACGATTACCATCAATTCGCTGAACAGGTGCATGCTGCAGGAGGATTATTTGTTACCGCCACAGACTTGTTAGCACTCACGCTATTAAAGCCTCCCAGTGAATTCGGGGCAGACATTGTTATCGGTAACTCGCAACGGTTTGGTGTTCCGCTTGGATATGGTGGTCCCCACGCGGCTTTTCTTTCCACACATGAAGAGCTGAAACGGAGTATTCCCGGACGAATTGCAGGTGTATCCCACGATGCAAACGGTGAACCTGCTATTCGACTCGCGCTTCAGACGCGTGAACAACACATCCGACGTGAAAAGGCAACGAGCAATATTTGCACTGCACAGGTGCTGCTTGCTGTAATGGCAGGGATGTACGCAGTCTATCACGGACCTACCGGGCTTAAGCGGATTGCTGAACACGTGCACGCTCACACTTGCACACTACGTGCTGGACTTGAAAAACTCGGATATGACCTTGGAGAATCTCCGTGTTTTGATACCGTCTCTGTTAGACTGTCAGCAGAAAAGACAGAGGAATTACTCACTGCTGCGCGCGGCAGACAAATAAACCTTCGTGCCATTGATTCAACACGCATCGGCATCTCTTTAGATGAAACGACGACCTCTGCGGATGTTGAAGAACTCCTTGAAATATTTGGGATGCAGTCCCCGACTTTGCGAATTTCGGTTGAAAGTGCGATTCCCATAGAACTGCAACGAGAAAGCGCGTATCTGACACACCCTGTTTTCAACAGTTACCATTCTGAAACCGAGATACTCCGCTATATCCATAGACTTCAAACCAAAGACCTCTCCCTTGTCAACGCGATGATACCACTCGGTTCCTGTACGATGAAACTCAATGCTACGGCAGAAATGACACCTGTGACGTGGCGCGAATTCGGAGCGTTACACCCGTTTGTACCACAGGCGCAAGCGGAAGGTTACCAACGTCTATTCTCACAATTGGAATCATGGTTAGCCGAGATAACGGGGTATAGTGGTATCTCATTACAACCGAATGCGGGTTCACAAGGCGAATATGCGGGGTTGTTGGTTATTCGCAAATACCACCAAAACCGTGATGAACCGCATCGCGATGTCTGTTTAATCCCGACTTCTGCACACGGCACAAATCCGGCGAGTGCGGTGATGGCAGGGATGAAAGTCGTTGTTGTTGCTTGCGATACGGAGGGGAATATTGATCTTGAGGATCTTCAGGAAAAGGCAGATTTGCACCGGGACAATCTTGCCGCTGCCATGATTACATACCCTTCAACACATGGTGTCTTTGAAGAGAAAATTCGCGAGATTTGTGATATCGTCCATCAATCGGGTGGACAAGTCTACATGGATGGTGCGAATCTGAATGCACTTGTTGGTATCGCACAACCCGCGGATGTTGGGGCAGATGTCTGCCATCTAAATCTCCACAAAACTTTCTGTATTCCTCATGGCGGAGGTGGACCCGGAATGGGACCGATTGGTGTCAAGGCGCATCTTGTAGATTTCTTACCGACACATCCAATCGTTCCCGTTGGCGGGAATGCTGGTATTGGAGCCGTATCTGCTGCACCGTGGGGAAGCCCCGGCATTCTACCTATTTCTTGGGCGTATATTGCTATGATGGGGGCAGAGGGACTTACAAGTGCGACAGAAGTCGCAATTCTTAACGCTAATTATATCGCCAAAAAACTCGCTCCTCACTACCCTGTGCTTTATACAGGCAAGCACGGTTTAGTTGCGCATGAATGTATCATTGATTTACGGGCATTCAAAAAGAGTGCTGACATAGATGTAACGGATGTTGCCAAACGTTTAATGGATTACGGATTCCACGCGCCGACGGTCTCTTGGCCAGTGCCAGGCGCGATGATGATTGAACCGACAGAAAGTGAATCAAGGGCAGAATTAGAGCGTTTCTGTGACGCGCTTATTTCGATTCGTGAAGAGATAGCCGAAATTGAGGCAGGCACTGCGGATAAGGCAGACAACGTTTTGAAGAATGCCCCTCACACTGCGGAAACGGTTATACAATCTGATTGGTGTCATCCTTATTCACGTGAAAAAGCCGTGTTTCCGAAGCCGTGGGTGCGAGAGGCTAAATTCTGGCCCCCTGTAGCACGTATTAACGAAGTCTACGGGGACAGAAACCTTATGTGTGCCTGCCCACCGCTTGATGAATATGAAACTAATAGCTGATAACCGATAACCTTAAAAAATGAAAGCAATAATTATAGGGGCAGGGGAAGTTGGGTTTCATACCGCTAAACTTCTCACCGCTGAGCATAACGATGTCGTCCTCATTGATGAATCCGATGCCGCCTGCAGTCGGGTTAATGAACAACTTGATTTGCAGACTCTACGCGGCTCAGGTGCATCTCCACGACTTCTTAAAACCGCGGGCATTGATGAAGCCGGACTCCTCATTGCCGTTACAAACAGTGATGAAATTAATATGCTCGCTTGTCAGATTGCCGAGAGGTACAGCGTTAACACAAAAATCGCGCGTGTCTCGAATCCAGACTATTTCTCTACAGAGAGCGGTCTAACTCCCCACGATTTTGGTATCGATCTGCTGATTAACCCTGAGCATCTCTGTGTTGCTGAATTCGTCCGGCTTTTACAGATACCTGAAGCACGAGAGATTGTCGAATTTGAGGATGGTAGGATACAGTTGGTCTCTTTTCGGGTTAAACAGTCGAACCCCTTAATCGGAAGATCGCTCGCCGACTTAGACGCGAGTGGGCTGCTCAACGATACCCGCTTTGCTGCGATTAGCCGCCGTGGACATTCGAGTAACGGAAACCCGTCGAATAACGGCAACAGGCACATTATCATCCCCCGGGGAACTGATGCTTTGCAACAGGGGGATGAGGTTTTTGTCATCGGTAGTACACTGGCAGTTGAACAATTGTTACGCATTAGTGGTATGACATTTAATCAGCAGCTTGATCGCGTTATTATTGTTGGCGCGAGTCCTATTGGCATTGAACTTGCCCGCACGCTTGAAGAAAACGACACCAACGTCAAACTCATCGAGGAAGATCAAGCAAAAGCGCGACTCGCTTCCCAGATGCTAAAACACACGACAGTTTTACAAGGCAATTATCTCAAGTTTAGGTTACTTGAAGAAGCAGGTGTCCATGATGTCAACGGGTTCATCTCCGTTACAGGCGACGATGAAAACGATATTATGGCGTGTATGACGGCAAAAGAGAACGGCGCCCACCGCGCCCTCGCACTCGTTCAGCAGCCGCGTTACCTACCTCTATTGGCACGCATTCCGAGGCTTGATGGTGCTGTCAGCCGACATCTTACGGTTGTTAGCAATATTTTACGACTTATCCGCCGTGGAAACATCGTTTCTGTTGCCTCGCTCCACGGCATAGACGCGGAAGCTATTGAGATTGTCGCCGGGGTCAATGCAAAAATTGTGCATAAAGAACTCGCTCTCTTGAAAACAAAATTCCCAGAAAACGCCTTTATTGGTGCGATTATTCGGCGCGAAAAACTCATTATCCCTACAGGACAGTCTGTTATCCAGCCAGCGGATCGCGTGATTGTATTTAGTATGCCTGGTGCAATTTCGATCGTCGAAGACCTGTTCGCGGAACGTAGAAACTAAAGATATACTCCTTCGAGCCTCTTTCACCATGAGCCTTAGATTAATTTTTTATTCCCTCGGCAATTTACTTATCTGTCTCGCAGGGACCATGCTATTACCTTTGAGCGTGGCTGTCTATTATCGCGTGGCTGCGGGTGAAGTCCAGAACGATTTGCGGGCGTTTGTTATTTCAGCAATAATTACTTTGATTATCGGTTTAGGGCTCCGTTTGAGTATCCGGGCACGACAAGAGGAACTCGGTATCCGCGAAGGATTTGCTGTTGTGGCTTTGGGCTGGATAACAGTTGCTCTCTTTGGATCACTTCCCTATCTCTTCGCAGATGTATTTAGTGTTGAAGGACGTTCACCGTGGACAGAATTTTCGTTCTGCTATTTTGAATCTATGGCTGGGTTTTCAACGACGGGTGCCACTGTTCTGACAGAGATTGAACACCTTTCGCACGCCATGCTCTTCTGGCGAAGTTTCTCACATTGGCTCGGTGGGATGGGGATTGTTGTGCTTGCTGTGGCTATTCTACCAATGCTCGGTGTTGGTGGTATGCAGCTTTTTCGCGCTGAAGCTCCGGGACCTCAAACGGACCGACTTACCCCGCGCATTGCCCAGACTGCAAAACTACTTTGGGGCGTTTATCTGCTTCTCTCTATCGCGGAAACAGTCTTACTGATGCTGGGAAACATGACGCTTTTTGACGCGCTCTGCCATACCTTCGGTACCATGGCAACGGGTGGGTTTTCTACAAAAAACAGCAGCGTTGGGCACTACGATAGCGTCTACATTGACATGGTCATCTGCTGTTTTATGTTTCTGGCAGGCACCAATTTCGCACTCCACTATCGCGCACTCCGCGGTGATGTCAAAAGTTATTTCCAAGATACAGAATTTAAGTTCTATTGCACTGTTATCGCAGTGAGTATCACTTTAATTTCATGGAACACGATCAGGTTTCAAGTCGATGGACAGGTTCCTTACGATTCGATGTGGACATCACTGCGCTATGCGGCATTTCAGGTGATGTCTATCATCACAACCACGGGCTACGGGACTGCTGACTTTGAACAGTGGCCAGCACTTTCCCAATTTATCTTGGTGACGTTGATGTTCTACGGTGGTTGTGCTGGTTCCACTGGTGGCGGGATGAAGCAGGTTCGGTTCCTTCTTCTTATCAAGCAGAGCGGTGCCGAAATTAAACGGCTCATCTTCCCACATGCTGTCCTGCCTATTCGTGTTAATGACCGAGTGGTACCACCCGAAGTTATGACAAACGTTCTCGGTTTTTTCTTCTTTTTTATTGGGATCTTTGCGATTGTAACCTGCATCATGACAACCTTAGGACTTGACCTTGTCAGTGCTGCTGGCGCAACGATCGCTACAATGGGCAACATAGGCCCCGGTCTCGGCAGTGTCGGGCCGACTGATAATTATGCCCACATTCATACAACGGGAAAATATGTCCTATCTTTTTGTATGTTACTCGGCCGCTTAGAACTCTATACCGTACTTATCCTTTTTTCACCGAACTTTTGGAAAAGATAGGTATTTCATTGTAGTGGTTATCGGTTAAAGAGGAATCTGGTTTAACCCGACACCTCTTAACTGATGACCAATAGCTGAGAACCATTTCAATTATGAATAATGATAAACTCCGCAGAGAATATAGTGCCCAGAATGGGCATCTGCTTGAGCAGAATGTCGCCTCCAATCCTTTTGAACTATTTGAGAAATGGTTCGCTGATGCTATTGCCGCCAAAATAGACCTGCCAGACGCAATGACATTAGCAACTGCGACAGCAGACGGAATTCCGTCTGCTCGAATGGTCGTACTCAGAGGTTTTGACGCAAAAGGTTTCTGTTTCTACACCGATTATGAGAGTCAAAAGGGAAAAGAACTCGCTGAGAATCCAAATGCTGCCTTGGTTTTCTATTGGCGTGAACTTGACCGGCAGGTTCGGAGTACGGGTACCGTTGAGAAAATGAGCGAGAAAGAATCGGATGCCTATTTCGCCAGTCGCCCTGTGAGTAGCCAACTTGCTGTGCAGACAGAACGCCAAAGCATTGTTATTAGCGGACGAGAACATCTCACAGAGGGATTCCAGCGAGCAGAACAGACGTACGCATCTGATACCATTCCACGTCCACCGCATTGGGGTGGGTATCGGCTTGTGCCAAACCTGTTTGAATTCTGGCAGGGCTGTCCAAACCGTCTCCATGATCGACTCTGCTACACACTACAACCCGATGGAAGGTGGGAAAAGACGCGGCTGTCGCCCTGAATCTAATATGCAGTTAGATTCATCAGAGAAATCCGAAAAATCACTTGATATTTTTACAGTCTTGTATTAGACTTTACCTACTCGTATGATGGAGTCGAAAACAAGAGGAGATTTGCTATGGAATTAACACGGATTGTTGCAGTGCTTCTTTTATTACCCCTCTCTGGATGGGCAGGGACATTTATCGAGACCTTCAATGATGACGACTTGGAGGATTGGCAAGAACTGGTCCAACAAAACAAAAAGCCTGGGACTTGGGAGGTTATCAATCGTGAACTTCACGCGGTCAGTGCCGATGGATGGCCCCGTTTACTCACGATAGGCAATAAGAAGTGGCAGGATTACACGATCGAAGTTGATGTCAAGCCGCTTGAAAAACATAGACTGGCAAGTATTGTGATTGCTGCGCGGATTAAAGGCACCTGGTTGGTATTCTGTGAGGTTGGTGACAGACCTTTCGGAACACCAAATGCGATCTGTCGTACCGGTGATTTCCACACAAATCAGTCGCAACTCCTGTACATCGGGAATCATCCACTTTTAAAATTGAACGACTGGTCCACGCTGAAATTGAGTGTTAAGGGTGAAACCTTCAGTTTTTCGATAAACGATGAGCAAATTACAGAAACCGGCGGTGACTTTGCTTTGGTCCTTGCGGGTCGAGCACTCTTTGAAGGAAAAGTAGGTAGGCTTGATGGTCTTCTTCTGACAGGCGGTGCCGGGTTTGGTGTCGCAAATTACAACGCGAACTTCGATAATGTTATTATCACCGGTAAAGATATCCCCGACAAGGGAAAGTTACCCGTAGCATCGAAAGGAAAACTCGCGACGACATGGGGCAACTTGAAGCAGTTTTGACAATTTATTTTTTTCAATAAAAACTTGACAATGTTTTTGAAATATGAGAAACTATTAAGCATATTAAAAAGAACATGTTTACGAGTCTGAATTAACCCTCACTTTGGTGATGCTTGCGCACCAATATTAAAATGTGCGAGGACAAAATAGATTAGAAACAATGTTAATAGATTATCTTCCTATCTTGCTGTTAGGGTTGTTCGCCGTGCTTTTCGCGGCGATCAATCTCGGACTAACCCATCTTCTTGGACCCAAACGCCCGACCCGCGTTAAACTCTCCGTTTACGAATCCGGCGTACAACCCATTGGCGATGCGAGGCAGCGGTTCACCATCCGGTTCGACCTCATCGCGATGCTCTTTATCATCTTTGATATTGAGGTAGTTTTCCTCTACCCGTGGGCAGTGGTTTTCAAGAAATTCTCTGAAACGAGTGGTTTATTTATTTTAGTTGAGATGCTGGTATTTATCGGTATTCTTCTTCTTGGCTATATTTACGCTTGGAAGAAAGGAGGCTTAACATGGGATTAGATTTTGTTGGACGAGGGCCCGAGGAAACGGATGGCAACATCATCACGACGACGATTGATAAGGTAGTCAATTGGGGACGAAAGAACTCATTGTGGCCGATGCCGTTTGGAACTGCCTGCTGTGCCATAGAAATGATGGCGACCTTGGCATCCAAGTTTGATCTTTCTCGATTCGGTTCTGAGGCAATTCGGTTTTCACCGCGTCAATCGGATCTCCTTATCGTTTCCGGCAGGATTTCCATCAAGATGATGCCAGTACTGAAACGTATCTATGACCAGATGCCGGATCCAAAGTGGGTAATTTCAATGGGGGCATGCGCTTCCTGTGGGGGTGTGTTTGATACCTATACCCTCATTCAAGGTGTTGACCAATTTATTCCTGTGGATGTCTACATCCCCGGATGCCCCCCGCGCCCCGAAGATCTTATTGATGCAGTGCTACAGGTACAGCAAAAGATCGCTAGCGGTGCTTCGCCTAAAGGCGTAGAGGTAGTTTATGAGTGAAGAAAACCAAGTCGAAGAACAACCGAAACCCCTTGTTTTGGGAAAATTAGAGGCGAATTATGCAGACGCGCTCTTGGCACAGGATGAGTCGCGGGGTACTGTCGTCGTAGTCATCCGTAAAGAGCGGGCTTACGCGGTTTTAGAATACCTGAAAACTGATCCCGAACTCGCTTATACTTTCCTCGTTGATGTCACCGCAGTTGACAATTCGCAGATGGAATCGGAATTGATGCAATTCGACTACGCGAGATTTATGGTAGTCTATCAGTTGTATTCCTATCAGGGGCAGTGTCGTCTTCGCGTAAAGGTTCCTATGCCTGAAAATGACCTGAGTATTGCGTCAGTCACAGCGTTGTGGCAGGGTGCGAACTGGCTGGAGCGTGAGACCTACGACATGTTCGGTATCACTTTTGATGGGCACCCGGATCTGCGCCGGATTTTGATGCCAGACGATTTTGAGGGACACCCGCTTCGTAAAGATTATCCGCTCCGCGGACGCGGCGAACGCGAACGCTTTAATTTTGATAAACAGAATGTGTAGATTTAATAGTTATTAGCTATCGATGATCGGTTGTCAGTTCAGAACCGCTTGTGGTACTTTTACAATTCGCAACCGTTACAATTCTTAACTGATAACTGATGACTGATGACTGACAACTTTTACAAGGAGTATTCTATGCAAGGTGGGCTGGAACGCGCCACAGGCGAGAAGATGGTTCTTAACTTCGGTCCGCAACATCCGGCAACGCACGGCACGCTCCGTATTGTGTTGGAACTTGATGGTGAGTCCGTTTTGAAAGCGACACCACATGCAGGTTATCTGCATACCGGGTTTGAGAAGCTCGGTGAACACTTGGACTATAACCAGTATATTGTTGTGACGGACCGGATGAACTATCTGTCACCCCTATCGAATAATTTCGGGTATGTCCTTGCTGTTGAGCAGCTACTCGGCATTGAAGTCACGAAACGGTGTCAATACATCCGTATTTTGATGGCGGAACTCTCACGGCTCGCGGATCATCTGTTATGGTTAGGAACCGCTGCACTCGACTTAGGGGCATTTTCAGTGTTTCTCTATAGTTTCCGCGAACGTGAAAAATTGTATAGCATCTTTGAAAAAACAACCGGTGCGCGGTTAACGACAAGCTACACGCGCGTCGGCGGTGTGCTCCGTGACCTCTACGATGGATGTGAGGCAGATGTGCGGCAATTTGTCGATAACTTCCCGAAGGCGTTGAAGGAGACCCATACGCTGCTCACAAAGAATCGGATATGGATGGACCGCACAAAAGGTGTCGGTCCCATTTCTGCGGATGCTGCAGTTAATTACGGGTTAACGGGTCCCTGTCTCCGAGCGGCCGGCGTTGCTCACGACATTCGCAAGGCTGAACCGTATTCCAGTTACCATGAAGTCAATTTTGATGTACCTGTCGGAACTAACGGTGATGCTTATGACCGATACCTCGTCCGGATGGAGGAGATGATTCAGAGCTGTGGGATCGTTACCCAAGTTCTCGATAATATCCCTGATGGACCCGTCAACGTCGAAGATAACAAAATCACAATGCCGAACAAGTCTGATGCTTATGGGCATATTGAGGGCTTAATCCACCACTTTAAAGTTGTTATGGACGGACACGGTGTGCAGCCGCCAAAGGGTGATCACTATTGTGCAACGGAATCGCCGAACGGCGAACTCGGCTTTTATATTGTCAGTGATGGCAGTGGAACCGCTTATCGTATCCGCATCCGTCCGCCGAGTTTCTTCCACTTCCAAGCACTGCCCCACATGTTAGAAGGCGGAATGGTGTCCGATACTGTGGCTGTTTTGGGAAGTCTGAACGTCATCGCGGGAGAATTAGACCGGTAACTTTGTCAGAACGTATTATCTGTTTTGGGAGGAATCAATGGAACTCACAGGGATTATGCTTTTCGTCAAAGACATGAAAACTGTCATCGCCTTTTACAGGGATGTCATCGGATTAGTGCCAGACGAGGACCAGCCGTTTCCTGAACACCGGTTTTTCCGTTTTAATGCGGGTGCTTGCACGTTGTGTCTCCATAGTGCCAGCAAACCCAACGAAGGTAGACAAAAACTGATGTTTCAGGTTGAAAGCGTGAGTGCCATTCATCAGCACATAAAATCGAAAGGGAAACGGTTACGGAAACTTGAAAATGAAAATGGGCATGCCATTTTCGATATCCGCGATCCTGAAGGCAACCGTATCCAGTTTTACGGCGACTATTGATTTTGGGAATTTTCTCACAAAGATAGATAAGATAATTTTGAAGAGGATGGCATTAAATTCTATGAAATTAAAAGTTGTTATCCACAAAGCTGAGGAAGGCGGATATTGGGCGGAAGTGCCATCACTCACTGGTTGTGCCACACAAGGCGACACTTTTGAAGAATTGCTTGAAAACATTTATGAAGCAATTGAAGGATATTTATCCGTAGATGTTAACACTATAGAAATCACGGAAAATGATAAAGTGATGGAGATAGCTGTTTGAAAGCTTTAACCGGTAAAGCGTTTTGCCGATTATTAGAAAAACACAATTGGCAGTTAAAGCGAATTAAAGGCAGCCATTACATTTATGCTAAAGATGACGTTCCAGAGCGGATAGTCGTGCCTGTCCACGGAAATAAAACACTCAAACGCGGGTTGCAGAGACATTTTATGAAGATCAGTGGAATTGAAGAAAATGAATTGTAGCAGTTTGTACTAATATGCAAAAATTTCTGAACGACAATGGCCGCGTAGTTTTCGATATCTGCGACTCGGAAGGTAACCGCCTCCAGTTTTGGGAAACTATTAATTATATCGGACTTACGTACTTTATCAAAATATCGCTTGTAGGAGGGAACTCCGATTCCCGACGTTTCTGATAGAAACAGCAGAAGATAGCAAACATAATGGACCCGCGGCAATACAAATATTTCGGAAACCAGCGGGACCTATATCTGCGTAAATCCTATAGATAATATGGAATATACCATTATTACACGCTGCGTCCCTGAAAGATTGTAGCATAAGGAAACTGGAGGTAATAGAAGTTTCCCATGTTTAAAAGATTAGTAAGGTTGTTTTTAGGAGATCCTTTTGAGAACGCTGATCTATGTGATAAATGTCGAATTTCCTATACCGTTGCTGATACTATCGGACCTCCGCTGACTTTTGATGAACTCATAAAGTTACTTTATCATTATGGTGTATTATGTTCTGAACCGTGTGGTGTTACTACGCCTCACTTGTTGCCTCAACAGCATTCAGCATCCTCTGAATTGCCGAGTATTCTTCAAAAATACGGTATTAGCTGTCAGAGATGCACAACATCATTTATAACTCTGTCGATTTTAGGGCAGAGCGATGCTGATGTTGAACATGCTATTGCTGATTTACAACGCAGAAACTTGATTTGCCAACATTGTTTACTAGCGTTTCTTGGCAAAATTGATCAGATTAGCTTTGACCTTGTTTATGCCACGAAAGGGCCAGACAGAGTTCGATCACTTATTTGTCAGAAAGAAGTAACAGGAGAAAATCACATGAGATATAAGCAGCTGACAGCTTTGGTGAACGCTGCACATGAGGCCGGTGTAATATGTAATAACTGTCATAGATCACTTTATCGTAATGTTGAAACATGTGCATGCCAAGAAAGAGGCTTTTCGATGGATTCCGAATGGAGATGTCAAGCATCTCGCATATATGGCATAGAACGATGTGATATAGTAGAATTAAAATTTAAAGACGCTATGAAAGTTCTGGTTACAATAGCAGAAAATAAATGTTTCCTTTGTCCACCTTGCTTTCGGGAATTAGAAGCACAATCAAAATCACTCTTTAGCATGTTTAAAGATATATTTAAGTAATCCAATGTGGAAAAGAAATAGACGGCTATTTGAAAAGTCCATTTATAACCAATACCTTTTGAAATCATTAGCACAATCGAAAATTCAGAATGTCCAATTAATTCCAAAATCTACGATAGATGAGGGAAATTACAATATGAAAAAGCAATTAGAACGTTGTATGTATATGGGTATTGGTGCATTTATAACTCTTATCAGTTGGACACTTGCAGAGATGCACAACGCGTCTGTCAATGCCCAGAATGCAGGCCCCCTAGTGGTAGATGAAATTATCTGTCGGAAGTTACAGGTTGTAGATGAGCAAGGTAATAATAAGGTAGTTTTATCAACTGCCTTTGGAGGTGGTATCCTAGCCATTTCGGATGAGGAAGGTAAAGGTGCTGTCATTTTGAATACTAATAATGAAGGTGGAGTTTTGTCCGTTCACGGTAAAGATAAAGGTGTAGTACAATTATCTATCAATGAATATGGGGGTCTCGTGAACGTTAGCAGTAAAGATGATAATAAAGGGGGTGTCATTTTAGGAACCCACCCATACGGTGGTACTGTTGTCATCTATAATAGCAATGCCCAACAAGTCGGAGAATTCGGGGTCCACACTAGAGACGGTGGATGGATAGAGACAAAAGACAAATTGGGCAACACTACCGGCAGTATGCCGTAGAAGGAAATTTATGAAATTTATGACGAAAAAAATCGGTGCGAAACTGCTAGAATTGGTAGAAAAAAGATGAAAATCAAGCGATTTCTGGACTAAAACTATGAAAAAGAAACTATTAGAAACTCAATTTGCACTTTGCATCGAAAATAGCGGTTGTGAAGACATAGCAAAGCGAAAATTCTACCAAATTCTACCTGATGAAGCAGCGACTCGTGAAGAGTATCTCCGCGTTGTTGATGAATCTCAGGAAGACTACTTGTATCCTGAATCTTATTTCGTTTTTGTTGAACTGCCACCCAAAGCGCAAGAAGCATTGGTAGCAGCGGGATAACCAATAAAGGAAAACGTAGATGTCAGATGAACTTGTTCAAATTGAAACGCCTTTCGCGTTTAACGAAGAAAACCAACGTGAATTCGACGAGTTGATAGGGCGATATCCTATTAAGGAAGCGGCAATGCTGCCTACACTCCATCTCGCGCAGAAACAGGCAGGCTATATCACACCTGCTGTCATGAAGTATGTCGCGGAGCAACTTGAAGTCACCGTGATGAAGGTTAAGGATGTTGTTACTTTCTATCCGATGTTCTTTGAAGAACCGGTAGGCGAATACGTGATTCGGATATGCCATACGCTCCCGTGCGCGTTGCGGGATTGCAAAGTGGTTCTGGAACACCTTAAAACGAAATTAAATACGGATGTCGCTTCCGAAACGAATCTCGCGAAAGGCACTACTGTTGACGGTAAGTTCACGCTCATGAAGGTGGAATGCCTCGCTTCGTGCGATGTCGCGCCTGTTATCATGGTGAACGACGACTTATATAAGAATTTGACCCCGGAAAAAGTTGATGAAATTTTAGCGAAACTTACAAGCTAAAATGTGCTATACTAAAAGGAGTGCTTTGTCATCCTTGATCGGAGATTCAAACGCCTCTTCTTGTAGGAACGAGTTGTGCTCGCGATCTTTGTACCGATCAATTTTGGCGTGGCATAACAGTAGCGCAGCTTCCAAACTAAATTACTATATTGAATGTATTTACATCAGAATAAGTATGTATAAAAAGACGATTATTATTGCCACACTAATTTTCGGAATAAATTTTCCATCATTGGATGCTTTTGCGCAAAATTGTTCGCAGTTAGGTATACCTAAAAAGGCTCTAACCCGAATATGTACCCAAGATTATGGTGGAACAGCCATTGATTTAGATTTTTCTTCCGATAATACGATGCTTGCTGCCGTATTTAATCTTTATATTTTAATTTTTGATGTTCCGAATAGAAAAATAAAAACAGTAATAAAGACGGATAACTGGAGGCCACGATCAATACAATTTTCTTCAGATGGTAAAAGTGTACTTTGTGGTGATGCCATATATGATTTAGATGAAGGCAAACCAAAATTATTGCTTTCAGATAGTGATGGATATGATGACTATGTCATTTTTTCACCTGATGAAAAAACTATAGTCGGTGCCGGAACAAAAGGACTTCGATTTTGGAGTGTTGATTTAGAAGAAGAGGAAAACGAATCTGAAAATATACAAGATTTAAATGTCCTCCCTACTACTATTGATCAGAATAACGAGTCTGAAGATGATCCTATTATATCAGTTAACCATATCGCTACATCAGAAGAAACGATGCCTGATATTCAAGGAATAGATTATTCTCCAGATGGCACTGAAATCGCTGTCGCTTGTAAATTTGGTGTTTGGATTTATGACCCTATATTAAATAAAGAAATAACTTTACTTGACGGAAATATGGGAGGACATAAAGGACAAGTTAGTACAGTTAGGTATTCTCCAGATGGCAATATTTTAGTTAGTACTGGTGATGGGCTTGTTCGTTTATGGGATATAAAAAATAAAAGATTAAAATCCAAACTTCCTGATCCAAAAATTAGAGCATTTGGTGGGGGACAACGACCAGCAAGTTTTATTATTAGTGCTAATATAGTAGTAGTTCCTATGTGGACACATATTAATTTTTATGATATGTCTACAGGAAAATATAAATATTCTTTAGGAGAAACTACTGACCGTATAAGTTCCGCGGCAATTTCATCAGATAATAAATTGATTGTTAGTTCAAGTGCTGATACAATTTTATTCTGGGATATTGCATCATATCCATCTGTTACTATTTCTCCAGATACTATAAATTCTTTAGAAGTTGATCAAGAATTATCTTTTGATATTAATATTACAAACGCCAAAAACATATCTGGATATCAAATTCTATTAGATTATGATAGTGAGAAACTTGAATATATTGAGACGCAATATGCGGATTTTTTACAAGATCAATTAATTCTTCAAAGTAAAGTTTCAGGAAATACAGTTTATTTAGGCTCTCTCTCTTCTTCAAATTCAGAAATTGATGGAAGTGGAAAATTATTAACGGTCAAATTTAAAGCCAAAGTAGCCGAAGACTCTGTAATAGAATTGAACAATGTGGTTTTATCTGATAGTAAGGGATCTAAATTTTATGCTTGGATTAATGATGTAGAAATATTACCACCTCCTGATTGTGATTTTCTGAATATAAAAGATGTAAATAGAGATTGTGAAATTAATATACAGGATTTAGTATTAGTAGCAACGAGGCTCGGATCAGGATCACCAAAGGAATATGATGTTAATAGTGACGGTATAATAGATATTATCGATCTTGTATTAGTTGCAGGTTCTCTTGGAAATATTAGTGGTGCTCCTTCTATTCGAGAAAATCATCAAATAGCACAATGGATAGAAGAAGCTAAACGAATAAATTCAGATGATCTTGTTTTTCAAAAAGGGATTCTGGCATTAGAACAATTACTCAGAAAACCCCCTGAAACAAAATTGTTATCTAATTATCCCAATCCTTTCAATCCTGAAACTTGGATACCGTATCAGTTATCTGAACCTTCAAATATTACCTTATCTATCCATTCCATAGAGGGAAACGTAATAAGAACATTATCATTAGGATATAAACAACAAGGTTTATATCATGATCGTAACAAAGCGATATATTGGGATGGTAGAAATGATGTAGGTGAAACAGTAAGTAGTGGAATATATTTTTATACGCTAATAACTAAGAATTCCACGCAAACAAAGAAAATGTTAATTTTGAAATAAAATAAGGCAATTTGTAGAGGAGAAGGTATGGTTGAAGAAAGAAGGATTCTCTACGAGCATCTGGACGTACCTGACATTAACACCTTTGATGTCTTTCGACAATATGACGGCTATGCCCGTTTTGAAAAGGCGATTGCGGAATATCAACCAGACGATATCTCTAAAATGGTGATGGATGCCGGGTTGAAAGGCAGAGGCGGCGCAGGGTTTTCGACAGGCTTGAAATGGAGTTTTGTGCCAAAAGATATAGAGCCGCGTTACCTCTGCTGCAACGCTGACGAAAGCGAACCAGGGACATTCAGTAATCGGTATGTCTTAGAGAAGAATCCACATCTGTTGATTGAAGGTATCCTAATTTGCTGCTACGCGATGGGCATTGAGACGACTTATGTCTATATTCGGGGTGAATTTACACTCGGTAAGAAGATGTTAGACGCAGCGATCAAAGAGGCTTACGAGAACGGATACCTCGGCAAAGATATTCGTGGCACAGGACTCAACGTCGATATCTATTCTCACCCGGGTGCGGGTGCTTATATCTGTGGTGAGGAGACGGGTTTGATTGAGTCGCTTGAAGGCAAACGCGGGCAACCTCGAAACAAACCGCCATTCCCGGCTGTTGAAGGGGTCTTCAGTAAACCAACGGTGGTCCAGAATGTTGAGACGTTGTGTAACCTACCTTTCATCGTCGGTAACGGCGTTGAGTGGTACACTAAAATGGGACCGACGTATGCCGATACGCGGTCTGATCCGCCGACCCCGGATCCCAACACGGGTACAAAACTTTACTGTATTAGCGGTGATGTCAATGAACCCGGGGTTTATGAACTTGAGCTCGGCTTGACCTGCTCAGAACTTATTGAGGTCGCAGGCGGTTTGCGAGGCAAAGAGGTGAAAGCGGTGATCCCTGGTGGCAGTTCAGCCCCTATTTTAACGCACTATGAATTGGACACACGACTCGATTTTACCTCACTGACACTCGCTAAATCTATGCTCGGTTCTGGTGGTATCATCGTCATGAACGAGACTCGGAATATCGTTGACTGCTTACTCAATATCATGAAGTTCTATGCACACGAATCGTGTGGACAGTGCACCCCGTGTAGATGGGGCACACCGTGGGTACGGGATATTGTGCAACGTATCGCCGACGGAAACGGACGAAAGGACACCATCACACGTCCCAAATTCGGTGTCGCTGAAAACGGCAGATGGGGCGATACTGGCGAAACAGAAGAGATTTATGAAGATCTTGACCTGTTGGAGAGCGTCGCTAACAACATCGCGAATGTGGATACGATGACTTGGAATACAATTTGTGTCTTTGGTATTGCTGTCTCGTGGCCCGCTGTGAGTTATTTGCGAAAGTTCAGACCCGAATTTGAAGCCACTATCCGTGAAGGTAAACTCGTCACGCTGCCTATTGCTGAGGCAACCGTCCCACCGGAAGAAAATTACGCGTATCAACAGCGGTTTGTTCCCAAAGAGTTCGCTGACCTTGAGCAGCCGTCAGAGGAATAGTTGTCAGTTGTCAATTATCAGTTTTCAGTCACAAGTAGTTTTTGATAATTCTAACATCTCTCTTCTTAGCCAAGATTGCGAGCCTGGAGCGAAGTGGAAGGCAGATATACGGAGAGGTATGCTAAATACTAAGTCTGCCTAACCCAACCGCAAGGAAATACAAAAATATGGCATTTATTAAACTGAATGACCTTGAGATAGAGGTTGAAGATGGAACGAATGTAGTCGAGGCAGCGAGGCAAAACGGCATTGAGGTGCCTCACTACTGTTATCACCCTGGGTTGACTCGTCCAGCGAACTGTAGAATGTGTCTCGTTGAACCGCACGTTTTCTTCCCACCGGCTGGCGCGATTGTCCCTGACAGGCAGCTTGCAACAGGGTGCACAACGGTGCTAAGAACAGCACCTCCAGAGAGAAAACTCGATGGGAAGTACGACTTTATTGTCTATACAGATAGCCCGCGGGTGAAAAAGGCACGCGAGGACATACTTGAGTTCCTGCTTGTGCATCATCCGCTGGATTGTCCTGTCTGTGATCAAGCTGGCGAGTGCGACTTGCAAGATTACACCTACCGGCACGGACACGATAAAAGTCGGTATCTTGAGGTCAAAAATGTTCCACCGAAAAAAGATCTCGGACCGGATGTCCTGCTCTACTCGACAAGATGTGTTGTTTGTACCCGATGTATCCGATTCGCGCAAGAAGTATCTGGTACAGGTGAGTTAGGTTTAATTAATCGCGGTTCTCACGACGAAATTGACATTCCAAGAAGCCATGACGGTGTTCCGATACAGGTATTAGACAATAAACTTGCTGGGAATGTTGTTGATATCTGCCCCGTCGGTGCCTTGATTAGCAAAGATTTCTTATTCAAGTCACGTCCGTGGTTTATGGAGAAAGCGAACAGTGTTTGTTCAGGGTGTAGTGTCGGTTGTAATATCACCGTAGAGTATAAAGCTGATGGTGTTTATCGGCTCAAACCGCGTTTCCATGAGGATGTTAACCAACACTGGATGTGTGATGATGGTCGTCTCGGTTACCACTATGTGAACAGCGATGACCGGCTTCAACTGCCGCTTAAACGGGTCGATGACGAACTCACGCCAACACATTGGGCAGATGCACTATCCGTGATTCAGGAACAATTATCGGAAGTAGAAGCTGAAAACATCGTTGTCATCGGTTCCGCGCAAGGCACAAACGAAGATAACTACGTCTTGCAGCAGTTTGCACATGAAGTGCTACAGACAACGCAGTTAGGGCTCTTCGGGCAGCTACAAGGTGAAGAACACAAGTTTCCACAATTTACGATTGAAGCGGATAAGAATCCCAATACCGCAGGTGCGAGAACGATACTCGGTTCTGCGAATGGAAACGTTGTTTTAGAAGGTGATGCCCTTTGGGAGAAAGTTTCAGGTGCGAAGGTCGTTTATCTCGTGAGTGGCGCGCCGGAACGTCCACTGAACGAAGCAGAGAAAGCGGCGTTAGAGAGCGTTGATTTCCTTATCGTGCAAGACATTTTACCATCGGAGGTTACGCAATTAGCCGATGTGGTGTTACCGGGAACAACTTTCGCTGAGAAAGATGGCACTTTTACCAATTCAACAGGTTGGGTCCAACGTATCCGAAAGACGATTGATCCACCGGGTGAAGC
Organism: Candidatus Poribacteria bacterium; assembly: GCA_022394775.1. Classification (GTDB taxonomy): domain Bacteria; phylum Poribacteria; class WGA-4E; order WGA-4E; family WGA-3G; genus WGA-3G. The sequence continues at coordinate 7,556 of JAGFCB010000291.1, read as the reverse complement.
ACGTGTAGATTGGGAGATTACGCAACAGCTGGCTAAACAATTGGGTAGCGAGATGAACTATCATTTCGCTGGCGAGATTGCCCTCGCGATTGCTGAGAATGTACCGGACTATGCTGACGCAACGCATCAAAATATTGGAGATGCAGGGATTAAGTTAGCGGACAACGATCAGTAAAAGATCGGAACCGCAATTTTTTAATTATTGTGTTTCTGTTCCGTTCTTTCCGTTGTCAAGAACGGGTTTTTCGTAAACGTAAGCCCGTAATGAAATGAAGGGGTTTTTGATAGGGTGTTTCTTCAGATCTACGGAGAGATAGTTCTTTCATCAATATAACCTCACCGAACCGCAAGGAAATATAAAAATATGGAAAATATGCCTCTTCTCGTTTTAATCCTTAGTGCTGTGGTCAAGATTCTCATCATCGTCCACATGCTGATTATCGGGGTTATGGTAATGATTTGGGCGGAACGTCGGGTGAGCGGATGGATGCAGGATCGACTGGGTCCAAATCGTGTCGGTCCGCAAGGGCTGCTCCAACCTATCGCTGACGGGCTTAAGTTCATGTTTAAGGAGGATCTCATCCCGAATCATGTGGATAAGCCTCTGTACGTGCTTGCGCCTGCGATGCTATTGGTTCCTGCGCTTATTACAGTGGCAGTCGTACCGTTTGGGGGTTCTATCACACTATTTGGCTACGAGATACCGCTCCAGATTGCGGATATTAACATCGGTATTCTGTATATCTTAGCGGTTACATCTCTCGGGGTCTATGGTGTTGTGCTCGGGGCATGGGCATCGAATAATAAGTATTCGCTTTTAGGCGGTTTACGTTCATCGGCACAGATGATTAGTTACGAGTTAACGCTCGGATTGGCGATCATTGGTATATTGATGCTAACAAGTTCTCTCAGCCTTCGTACAATCGCTATAGAACAGGGCGCATATCCATGGCAGTGGAATTTCCTGATTCACTTCCCCGCTTTTCTCGCCTTTACGACTGCTATGTTCGCAGAGACAAACCGATTACCCTTTGACCTCGCTGAAGCGGAACAAGAGCTCGTTGCTGGATACCATACTGAATACAGTAGTATGAAATTCGCGATGTTTTTCATGGCAGAATATATGAACATGATTGTCGGATCTGCTGTCGTAGTGACGCTTTTCTTGGGTGGATGGCACTTCTTCGGTTTGGAAAATATAGGCGGTCCCGTATGGAGCGGGTTGATCTCGTTCGGTATCTTCTTCCTCAAAACAGCGATTTTCTTGTTTGTATTTATCTGGGTCCGCTGGACACTTCCGCGATTCCGTTACGATCAACTTATGAACTTCGGTTGGAAATTCCTGTTACCTGTTGCCTTAACTTCAATCGTGGTAACTGGCACTTTATGGATAACGACCGGCTCCCGCTTGATAGTCGGTATCGGCAATGTGATTGCAGCGTTCATCGTTGTTTCGATTGTTGCGGGGCTGCTTGTCATGAACAAGGCACCTGAACCCGCAATACAAGATGACGACAGTCGGTTCACACCGACGGCTCTCGACGCAGTAGAGTAGGAGGCATGCTAATGAATGCAGAACAGATACTATTTATTCTATTTGGAGCAGTCTCGCTGATTGGTGCGATCTCTGTTATCTCGTTTCGACATCCGATTTATAGCGCGCTTTCGCTTATTGTGACGTTTTTCGCACAGGCTGGACTGTTTGTGTTGTTAGGTGCACACTTCGTCGCCGCCGCACAAATTATCGTTTATGCAGGCGCGATTATGGTGCTATTCCTCTTTGTGATTATGCTTCTGAACCTCGGTACGCTTTCAGTGAAAGGGGCGATGGGAAGCAAGCTGAAAGGGCTTGCGATAATCCTCGGCATCCTTTTTGCCGCCGAAGGCATCTATATCGCAGTGAATGCCCTTAACGATACGGCTGTTGCGTCTGCTGAACCCGCTGCAGCATCGGTAACGACAACTACTTATGACATTGGCGAACTCTTGTTCAGCAAGTATCTCCTACCTTTTGAGGTTACCTCACTGATTTTGTTAGCGGCATTGATTGGCGTTATCGTCTTAGTAAAACGCGGGCATCAGGAAGAAAGTTAAATTCAGCAACTTGACCGAACCGCAAGGAAAATTAAAAATAGGTAGAGTTTTACATCCATAGTATCAAAAATGTAGCCTGTAATGTAATGGAAGGCGGATTACGCAGGGGAACGTCAAAACCCCAAAACCACTTGACCGAACCGCAAGGAAAATTAAAAATATGGCATTAGAATATTATCTTGTTTTGAGCGCACTGCTGTTTACAACCGGCGTCATCGGGGTACTCATTCGCAGAAACGCTATCATCATCTTTATGTGTATTGAACTGATGCTGAATGCGGCGAATCTTGCTTTTGTGGCAATCAGTCGCAGTCTCGGTGAGGCGACAGGACAGGTGTTTGTCTTTTTCGTAATGACCGTCGCTGCCGCTGAGGTCGCTATCGGTCTCGCAATTATTGTCAGCGTCTTCAAACATCAGCAAACGATTAACGTGGACGAAGTTAATTCATTGAAAGGCTAAAGTTAGCAGTCAGGTAGTCAGCCGTCGGCTTTCGGTAGGTGGCAGGTGCGTATCGTTTGCACGCCACAAGCGATTCTTTACTGATAGCCAAAAGCCGATAGCCGATAGCCATAAAAGGATAAAATATGTCAACTGAACTAATTGTTGTCCTGTTAGTTGCCCCACTTGTTGGGTTCCTGATTAACGGGTTATTTGGAAAATGGCTGAAAGGTAACGAGAAACTGAGTGGATGGATAGGTGCGCTTGCGGTGCTTGTCTCCTTAGTCTGTTCAATTATCGCCTTCACCAGTTTGAATAGCGGTGCTGCTCCGTTAGATGAAACACTCTATGAATGGATTACAGGCGAATCGTTCGCTTTCAATATCGGTTTCCGCGTAGATGCCCTAACAGCGGTGATGCTGTTGGTAATTACCGGGGTCGGTTTCCTCATTCATGTCTATTCGATTGGCTACATGCACGGCGATGCGGGATATACGCGCTATTTTGCCTATCTGAATCTATTCGTTTTCGCAATGTTAATCCTCGTTCTCGGCAATAACTACCTGATGATGTTTGTCGGATGGGAAGGCGTTGGGCTCTGTTCGTATCTGCTGATCGGATTCTGGTATGACAAACAGTCCGCGACGGATGCTGGAAAAAAAGCATTTATTGTGAACCGGATCGGCGATTTCGGTTTCTTGTTAGGGATGTTCACGCTATTTGCTGCATTTGGAACGCTTGATTTCGGAACAATATTTGATGCCGCCGAAGCAGATAATTTTCAGAAAGTTTTTGGAGCCAGCACGCTCGTAATTGCAACCTTGCTGCTTTTTGTGGGTGCGATCGGTAAATCGGCACAGATCCCGCTCTATGTCTGGCTACCGGATGCGATGGAGGGTCCGACACCGGTCAGTGCATTGATTCACGCGGCTACAATGGTAACAGCGGGGGTGTATATGATAGCACGTTCCGCCGTGTTGTATGAAATCGCACATACAGGACAAGTCGTCGCATGGATCGGTGTTTTGACAGCGTTTTTCGCTGCAACGATTGCACTCACGCAGAACGACATCAAACGCATCCTCGCCTATTCGACCGTAAGCCAACTCGGATATATGTTCGTCGGTGTTGGTGTCGGTGCCTATGCTTCCGGCGTTTTCCACTTGGTAACGCATGCCTTCTTTAAAGGGTTGATGTTCCTTACCGCTGGCAGTGTCATGCACGCTATGGCGAATGAATTGGATATGCGAAAGATGGGCGGCTTAAAATCTAAAATGCCAATAACGCATTGGACCTTTTTAGTGGGTGCGCTTGCTATTGCTGGGTTCCCGTTCCTGAGCGGTTTCTGGAGTAAGGATGAAATTCTGCACAGTGCGTGGGGAAGCTCACCGATAATTTACGGTATAGGATTGGTCACCGCATTCCTGACAGCCTTCTATATGTTCCGTTTGATTTTCGTGACATTTTACGGTGAATCTCGCGTTGAATCCGACGTTGCTTCACATCTGCACGAATCGCCACCGGTTATGTGGTTCCCGTTAGCGATCCTGGCGATCCCTTCTGCCTTGATCGGTTTACTATTGGGTTGGGGTGGACACGACAGTTGGTTCCATCATTTCACGAAGAGCGTTTTTCCAGAGGCACACCACGACGCATCCGGTAATGTTATCTTGTTTATGGTAATTTCATCAGTGATCGGCTTAGCAGGTATTGCGTTCGCGTGGATACGTTATAGCAAACGCGTGCCGTCCGATGAACCTACCGGCGCAATACAGAGGCTGCTCGCGAACAAGTACTACGTTGATGAGATATACAACACACTCATCGTGCAACCGATTAAAAACGGTTCCCATTTCCTCTTGTGGAAACTAGTGGATAACGGTGTTATTGACGGGATTGTCAACGGCGTGGCTGCGCTTATCAGGTTTATTGGCGGATTGTTACGGCGACTTCAAACAGGGCTTGTCCAAGCGTATATTATCTCGATGGTCTTCGGAATTGTGATATTCCTTGCATACTATCTGTTTTTTGCTAATTGATTGTTTCGTAATGTAGTACAGAATTTGATAAAATTAGCGATAAAGCGATGAATATCAAAACTGTTTTTCGTAATTAGCGGTTGATAGCTCAACTTTTCAGGAAAAATTTTGTATAATATGGGTTATTTAACAAAAAAGCAAAGGAGTTAATAATATTTATGCTAAAACAGGGCAATTATGCAGTATTACTTATTCTTTTAATAGTGGCATTTATCCTAATGGTATTTACCCTGAATACCTTAGATGCAGATTCACATAACCCTATGTATCGTGTGAGTCGTATACTGTCGAGCCCCGATGGAATGAGTATTGCCATCAGTCCTGATGGAAAAATACTCGCCAGCGGAAATTTTGATGACATACACTTATGGGACATTGAAACTGGAAAAAAGAAACATACCCTCAAATCGCATTCGGATAGGATTCGCCAACTGGTTTTCAGTCCTGATGGGGAAACACTTGCAAGCGGAGGCGGGGACAAAACAATTCGCTTATGGGATGTTAATACAGGTGAACTTAAGGAATGGTTTGAAGGTCATACTGATGAGGTTAGAACTCTCGTTTTTACGCCTGATGGGGAAACACTTGTAAGCGGAAGTCAAGATAATACGATACGTCTGTGGAATGTTGGCAAAATCCCCTTGTTTAATATTGAATCAAAAAATATTGAGCAACCCCTCACGCTCACAAATCATAGCAAGACTGTTATAGATCTCGCTTTTACACCTAATGGGCAAAGGTTTGCAAGTGGGAGTTTTGATGGCACAATACGTCTATGGGACATTAATGAGCGTATTCTTGTTGATTCTAAAAACACGTATGATGTTAGAACGGTCACACAAGATAGCATTTTGAGTGATAATAAAGATGGCGAGTCGGTTGTAAGGTGCGTTGTTTTTAGTCCTGATGGATACACCTTGGCAAGTGGTGGTATAGATATTGAGAACGGAGATATAGATGGCACAATACGTCTATGGAATATAAATAGTATAAATGCAGATATAATCAAGCACACACTTACAGGACATACGGATCGGATCTGGTATATAGTTTTTAGTCCCGATGGATATACACTTGCCAGTTGTAGCTTTGACAAAACCGTTCGTCTATGGGATGTTGAAACGGGAACACTCAAACATACTCTTAAAGGTCATAAGGATACTGTTAGGCATATTGCTTTTACAGTAGATGGACAAACGCTGGCAAGCGCAAGTGATGATAGCACAATCCGACTCTGGAATGTTGAAACGGGAACGCACTATGCAACCCTTACAGGGCATAGACGTGGTGTCTACAACCTCATATTTAGCAATGATGGCAAGACACTCGTTAGTCAAGACTCAAACGACATTCGCCTATGGAAACTAAAAGATTGAATTCAAGTAGGGGCAAGGCACACTATCTATAACTATTATGTGTCTAAAACCACTAATTGTGTTGTTTTCTTATGTGCTAAGGTAGCACAAGTATTAAAGGAAATTTTTTTCTTACTTTTAATAGTCATTTTTTTACCACTGCGCGGTATGATAGCGATTGCGTTACTTATTTGGGTGCTACTGCTGTCAAAGATATCACACTTGGCATTGGACTCATCACCGTTGTTATCTCGTTAGGACTTTACACCGAGTTTAACGCAGACACCAGCACGTTCCAATAGTTACGAAAGAAAACTGGATTATCAGTTTAGGTATAAACTACTATATCGGTATTGAAGGTATTTCGCTGTGGGTTGATGAACGCTGATGGGGATGCAGATGAAACAGAAGACTTTTCGACCAAGGGATCTGCTCAACAAAGAAGTTGCGGGTATCTGTGGTGTCGCACGAACGACAGATAAAGCACGAGCCGCCCACGCTGGTGAAATTGGAAACTATAAATACGGGGCTGATTCCGAACAAGATACAGCGATTTTAGCCTTTCTCGGCATTTCAGCGGAGGCTTTTCAGGATGCCGCTGTGCGGATTGACAATGATGTCAAACTGGGCGCATGGATTCTGGACAGCTGTAGTAGGTCATCTGAGGAAATATCGGAGTTCAATGGTAAGATGAAATCTTGGCAGCAGAATAACATGCCGCGTTACGACTTTTCAAAACGTCGTCGCCAATTGGCGGAACGCCATCGCGAGGGTGAGAAGACATCTGTAGCATTTGAAGTGCTTTTTTCTTTGCTCTGGTTTTTGGACTGTTGAACGTCGTGGTGAAGGTGAGACATCTGGAGTATTTGAAGTGCTTTTTCTTTGATCGGGCTTTTGGCGAAGGATTTGACATGGTTTTCAAAGAAGTAGTTCCAACGGTAATCTATTCACTTAACAGAGAAAAGGGCAACTCGTAAATCACTCCTGTCAATAATAGTGGAAGATTATGAAACAGAGTACTTTTCGTCCACGTGATCTGCTGAATAAAGAAGTTGCGGGTATCTGCGGTGTCGCGCGAATGACAGATAAAGCACGCGCTGCTCATATAGGGGATATCGGAAGTTATAAATACGGTGTTGAGTCCGAACAAGATAAGGCGATTCTGTCTTTCCTCGGTATCTCAGCGGAAACTTTTCAGGATGTCGCTGTGCGGATTGACAATGATGTTAAGCTGGGTGCGTGGATTCTGGACGACTGTAGTAGGTCTTCTGAAGAAATATCAAAGTTCAATCGTAAAATGAAGACTTGGTGGCAGAGCAAGATGCCTCGTGACGAGTTTTCAAAACGCCGTCGACACTTGGCTGAGCAATCAGAAGATCGAAGGCTTGCTGCGTTTTGGCCTGAGAGGTGGTTCTGGAAAAAATGGTTCAGGAGATAATCTGTTCCTTTGCCAACCGATAACTGTTCCACTCTCACAGTGAGGCAAACTGACAATTGACAACCATTTCATAGGAGGGTTCCTTGTTACTTTCAATAGTCATTTTTTTACCATTGCTCGGCGTGATAGCAATCGCGTTGCTTAGAGGCCTCGGTGCAACTGCTGTGAAAGGCATCGCGCTTGTCATTGGG
>JAGFCB010000137.1 GCA_022394775.1 Candidatus Poribacteria bacterium | reverse complement strand
AGATCCGCCAAGCCCGTTTGCAACGTGTACCGTATATGTTAATTATTGGTGGACGTGAGGAGGAGAGTCGTACGGTTAGCGTCCGGAGCCGAGATGAAGGCGACATCGGTGCAATGGCACTTGATACTTTTATTGACAAAATTGTTCAGGAAACCGACTTAGACTTTTAATCATACCTTGCGGAGGAATAATATGAGAACAGCTGATGAAGTGCCATTCTTAAATCCGCCCTCCACTACGTTACGGGCTACGGCTGCGTGGAAAAATTAGAGCAGGATAGTAGCCTACAACAACAGTGCAAACGGATTTAAGCAATGTGCGTCAAAGCCCACATTTACGTTATTCTTCCGCAAGATAAATCTAAAAACCAAAAAGGAGTATACCGAATGTATAAAATTTTGACGGTCAAGTCTGTAAAATATAGCCTTACAATTTGCACTCTTCTCGTTGGTATCACAATTTTCAGCGGTTGCGGTTCTTCTAAACAGGTTACCCGCGTTGATGCTGACACCACTATTGACTTGTCAGGACGTTGGAATGACACAGATTCGCGTATGGTGGCAGATGAAATTATTGGCGACTGCTTGACACACTCATGGATTAACGACCACGGGATAAGTGCTGGTGGCAAACCGGTCGTGATTGTTGGCGGCATTCGTAATAAGAGTATGGAGCATATCGCTGTCGCTACATTTATATCCGATATTGAACGCGCTTTTATTAACTCTGGGAAAGTCCGAACGGTCTCCAGTTCAAATGAACGGAGTGAAATTCGCGAAGAGCGTGCTGATCAAGGCGAATTCGCTGCGCTTGAAACCGTTAAACGGATGGGACGCGAACTCGGTGCCGATTATATGATGACCGGTGAAATCAATACCATTGAAGACCGAGAGGGCGGCGACCAGGTCGTCTTTTATCAAACAGACCTCACGTTAACGAACATCGAGACGAATGAGAAAATCTGGATCGGACAGAAAAAAATTAAGAAATTTATCGGACGAAGCAAGTTTAAACCATAATACGTTTGTTTGGGTGGGTCCCGTGCCCACCCTTAATGATGCTTTTCAAATCTACGGAGACCGATGATCAAAACACTCCCGTTTCTGCTTATTATCTCCTTGATGATAGGCTGTGCCGGTTATAAGTTTCAAGAAGTCATAGAACCGTTAGAGACAGGTAAGGCAGAAAATGCCTACACCTATCTTCAGAAACATGCCCCGAAAGAACCGGATATCCCGCACCAGTTTGAACTCGGCCTGGTTGCGCATTATGCGAACCACTTTGCGGAGAGCAGTGCGGCACTTGACATAGCTGGAGATATTGCAGAAGATCGCTACACTAAAAGTGTTTCAAAAGAGTTGGGTTCACTGGTCACCTCCGAAAAATTACGTCCGTATTCCGCTACGCAGTACGAGAGGCTTTTGAGCCACTATTATAGCGCGCTCAACTACATCTATCTAAATCAATTAGATGGGGCATTGGTAGAATGTCGTCGCGCTACAGCTCTCATCAACTACTTTAAGGGTGAAGACGAGAAATACGATTTCTTTGGAACAGGGTTTCTCGCACACCTCTCCGGTATGTTCTTTGAAGCCGTAGGTGAATGGAATGATGCCTTGATTTCTTACAAGCAAGCCGCCGAGTACTATGAAAACGCAGCGGAGAAAACAGATGTGGAAACGCCAAAAGACATCGGCAATGCACTTGTTCGATTGACGCGTAAGCTTGGGTTTACTGATGAGTTTGAACGGTATCGAGAGCAGTACGGAGAGCCGCCACCACGTCCTGAAAATACTGGTGAACTGATTCTCTTTTACGAGAGCGGTTATGTCCCTTCCAAAGGCAAAGAGGCATTGATGTTTCCTATTCTCAAAACGGATGATGTGGAAGATGAAAAGTTTGTACCGACGCTTATGAAGCGTGAAGGGCGGGTCTATGAAGAGGTAAAATTAGAATATCTCTTGCGCGTTGCGATACCGACAATTGGCTCACACCGTCCACGCTTCAACGGAATTAAAGTTGCAGTAGGAGAAAATCAAGAAAGTGGCGTACTTGTTGAGGACGTAGAAACCATCGCGATTGAAACCTTCAAGGCGCAGCGTCCTATGATTCTTTTACGGACATTAGTACGGGCTGTAGGAAAATACTTGATATTCCGACAGGCAAACAAAAAAAATGAAGCCTTGGGTCTCCTTACAAATCTTGCGGGGGTCTTAACAGAACAAGCAGATACCCGCTCTTGGCGAACACTGCCGAATCAAATCTTTATGGTACGGATGCCGCTCCCCACAGGCACGCATACACTCAATCTCTCCTTTTTGGATGCGAACGGGCAGGTCCGTGGAAGTCAGTCTGTGCCAGATATTAAGATTGATGCAAATCGAATAACCTTTTTGAACCATCGAACTTATGAATAAACTTCTCCTAATTGCGATATAGACAAAAAATATGGAACGTATCTATTTAGACTACAACGCTACAACACCGCTCCGCCCCGAAGTCCGGGACGCGATGATGCCGTATCTCATTGATGCATTCGGCAACGGTTCCAGCATCCACGCCTACGGACGCGAAGCACGCACTGCCATCGATACTGCACGCGAACAGGTTGCTGAACTTATCAATGCTAAAAGTCCCAGCGAAATCATCTTTACTGGGAGCGGTACCGAGGCAGATAACCACGCCATCAAAGGTCTAACCGAGCTACAGAAGAGCCGCGGCGCGGGCAATCACATCATTACTTCCTCCGTAGAGCATCACGCCGTTTTACACACTTGCCAGTACCTTGAGCAACGCGGTTTCGAGACAACCTATTTGCCAGTAGACAGACACGGACGGATTGATCTTCAGCAGCTTCGCGGGGCAATCCGCGACACCACTGTGCTGATCTCTATCATGCACGTCAACAACGAGAACGGCACGATTCAACCGCTTGCGGAGATATGTGAGATTGCCAACGAACATGAGATCCCCTTCCATACCGATGCTGTACAATCGGTCGGCAAATTAGATATGGACGTTCAGGCACTCGGTGTGAATCTCCTCGCATTTTCTGGACACAAGATTTACGCACCCAAAGGCATTGGTGTCCTCTACATTCGCCGTGGCACTCGGCTGGCGAACCTCGTTCACGGGGGTGCACATGAACGCAACCGCCGCGCCGGATCCGAGAATGTCCCGGCAATTGTTGGACTCGGCGTTGCTTCCGAGCTCGCGAAACAGGAACAGGATACCTACGCACAACATCTCACTGCTTTAACGCATCGATTGCGCGATGGCTTAGATGCACACATCAATCGACTCCACTACAACGGACATCCCGACCACTGCGCGCCCGGTACCCTTAACGTCTCCTTTGAGGATGTGGAGGGTGAAAGCCTCATCCTCCGTCTGGATATGGAGGGTATCTGTGTCTCGACAGGTTCTGCGTGTACTTCTGGTTCTATGGAACCGTCGCATGTCCTCGCAGCACTCGGCTTACCGCCACGTTTAGCGCAAGGCACCGTCCGCTTTTCGCTCGGTAGAAATACAACCGAAGCGGAGATAGATACAGTCATCACTAAATTACCCAAAGTCATCCAACAGATGCGCACCCTATATAGAGGATAAGTGCGATCTCCAAATCGTTCCATCGACTCTCCTCGCCGATGAGGTTTGCAACCTCGCGCGAAGTCCCGATAGCGGTAAGTTCGACTTCCAATCACACTGGATCCGCAAATTGTTTTCCCGAATCACTTCACCTAAATAGCCCATTTTCGTGCAGTTTAAAAAGGCGATTGTCCATTTTCGTGCAGTTAAATCGCGTATTACCGCCAAATTCAGCGTTTTAACATTGGCACGGAAATTGCGTTTACCTCAGCAACTACTATTTTTGGAGGTAAAAACGAATGCGTACGAAAAGAACCTCAGGTGCCTTGATAACTTCCTTGGGACTTCATCTGGTCTTAGCGTTCCTTGCAGGTGTTTATCTAATCACGCAAACGCCACATTTCCAAGAGTTCATAGGTGCCGAAATCCTTGAACCTACGAAACCGCCGAAACCTACGGTAAAAGTTCCTATTATTAGACCGCCTATTAAACCGACTGTTCCGACGCAGGATACAGTTGTCGTTGAACCGGTACAAGTGAAACCTCGTGTAACAACCCTGTTTAGTGATAAGTACAGTTACCGACCTCAGACAGTGCTTGAGTTTTCAAGTCAGACTGTTAAAGTCAATGCGCCGATTAATCCGAATGTACCGAAAGTGGTCACACCGAATGCGGCGGCACCGTCGCCTGTAACACCGACAAACCTGCCAGTATCAGATCCCCCCGATGCTTTGTCATTCTCAGCACCGGTGGCAAACGCGCCCTCCGCTGCACCTGCTAACATCGGACGTGGTGCCGCGGGTAGTGCGGTGCAGGTAAAAGTGACTTTTGAACGTTCACCCGGTCTTGCTATGGTTCAACATGTTGGTGTCGTAAAAAGTGGTATTGATGCTGTTGATAGAAAAGTCAACCTCGGTTTCAACGAAGTACCACCTGCGCCAAGAGGTGAACCGCATGGACACGTTATCGGTAAAGGGAAAGACATCCGTGGCGTATTCCGCTTCACTCGGATCCGGCACAGTCTCTCTGACTGGTGGGCAGATGCTTCCTCGCTCAACGCATTGACGCAATGGCTCAACGAGCGAACAAAAATCAAGACCGACATGAATGTTGAAGGCGGCGCATTGAAACTCACCGATGCAAACCTCTTCAAATCACCGCTCGTCTTCATGACAGGACACGATCCGTCTCTCGTCCGTTCTCGGAACCTACTCGGACGGCAATATGGTGGCGGTAAGTTAGATGGTCGTCTCAGCGAGGCTGAAGCGGCTGGACTGCGTCGCTACCTCGTCGAAAAAGGCGGGTTCCTCGTCTTTGATGACTGCGGGGTGAACGCGCCCGCGCAGGCGATGATTCGTCTCTTCCTCGCACAGATGCGTTATGTCATACCTGAATATCATGTCGAACGGATTTCCAACAATCATGAAGTTTACAACAACTTCTATGAAATGGGCGGTCCACCTGTTGGGTTCGACATCTTCTGGTGGGGCACGCGTCCACCGAAAAGGAATTACCTTGAGGGTATTTCTGTTGGGGACAAGTTGTCCGTTATCGTTGTCCGTCGTGACTATATGTGTGCCATGGAATCCGTGAGTCTTCCGACGCGGAACGTCCATTATTCACCCGGTGTCTATCGTTTCATGACGAATGTTGTGGTCTATGCGTTGACACACGGTTCAATCTCCGATTACTCCGGTTATGTACCCGAAAACGTATTAACCAAGAAAGAACTCCCGACAAGCGCACCTCAAGCCGCAAGGGTCGGTAGTTTTGAGTAAGATTTGTGTGAGTGGAATTAAAAAGAATACTCACTTCACTTTGGGTTGTTCAGTTATCTACCATGGGTAACTGAACAACTTCACTAACATTGGCATAGAAATCACATTTACTTTTAGGACTTACGCAGATTGTGTCCAAAAGCGATATATTCCACCGAAAAAGTAGCGATTTTAGTTGTTTAACCCCCTAAATCCCCCTTATCAGGGGGACTTTGAGAGGAATTGCGTAAGTCCTAACTTTAACAAGTATCTCTTTTGGAGGTGATGACCAGTGCGTCTAAAAAGAACTTCAGGTGCCTTGATCACTTCTGTGGTACTCCATCTCGCCATAGCAATTGTTACGGGTATTTATCTGATTACACAAACGCCACGATTTCAAGAGTTCATAGGTGTCGAGATGCTTCAGCTTAAAGTGCCGCCGGGACCTAAGGTGCGGAAGCCTGTTATCAAATCTGCTATTAAACCGACCGTTCCAACGCAAAATATGATCGTTGTTGAACAGATTCAAGCACAACCGCGTGTAATAGATGTACTTGTTGAAAAACAGATTTTCCAACCGCGAACGGTGTTTGAGGCGCCAAAACAGACTGTCAAAGTCAATCCACCGATTGATCCAAGCGTCCCCAGAGTCGTTCCTAACACAGCAGCACCAACAGCCGTAATGCGCCCAAATCTGTCAGTATCAGATGCCATGGACGCCTTAGCATTCTCTGCCCCTGTAGCAAGTGTGCCTTCTATTGGGCTGGATAACGTTGATCGTGGTGTTGCAGGCAGGATCGTACAGGTGAAAGTCGTCTTTGAACGTTCTCCCGGACTTGCGATGGTCGAAAACGTCGGTACTGCCCGTGAAGCACTCAGCGATGTCGTCGAGAATATCATCCTCGGTAATGAGGACGTGCTGCCCCTACCGAAGGGAGATCCGGGTGGACGCGTCATCGGTAGAGGGAAAGACATCCGGGGCGTATTCCGTTTCACGCGGGTCCGACACAGTCTCTCCGATTGGTGGGCGGATGCCTCTTCGCTCAACGCTTTGACGAAATGGCTCAACGAGCGGACAAAAATCAAAGCGGACATGAGCGTTGAAGGTGGGGCGGTGAAACTCACCGATGCCAATCTTCTCAAAGCACCACTCGTTTTCATGACAGGACACGATCCATCTCTCATGCGTTCACGTAAGCTGCTCGGACAGCAGTATGGTGGCGGTAAAATGGATAGTCGTTTCAGTGAGGTTGAGGCTGCTGGATTGCGTCGCTACCTCGTTGAGGAAGGTGGATTCCTCGTCTTTGATGATTGTGGCGTAAACGCACCCGCGCAGACGATGGTGCGTCTCTTTCTTGCACAGATGCGTTATGTCATGCCGGAATATCATGTTGAACGGATTTCTAACAGACATGAAGTCTACAATAACTTTTATGAAATGGGCGGACCGCCTATCGGTTTCGACATCTTCTGGTGGGGTACACGTCCACCGAAACGGAACTACCTTGAGGGGATTTCAGTAGGCGACAAGTTGTCGGTTATTGTTGTCCGTCGCGATTATATGTGTGCGATGGAGACTGTCAGTTATGCGACGCGTAGTGTTCATTATTCACCCGGTGTCTACCGTTTCATGACGAATGTTGTGGTGTACGCTTTGACGCACGGTTCAATTTCTGATTATTCCGATTACATTCCTGAACATAGATTAGCCGAGAAAGAACTTCCGACACGCCCACCCCAAGCCTCGCGGGTCAGTGATTTTGAGTAAAATTTGTACACCTCCGCACTGCTAAATCACACACCTCACTGAGGGTTATTCAGTTATCATCAAAGGAAATTGAATAACCCTATTTTATAGTAAAATTTAGAATTAATAGGACACTCCGCCCCGGTTCGGTTAGGAAACCGAACCTACCGGGGGAATGAAGTGTCTCTTTATTTTTAGGTTTCACTATAATTTCTTTTTCCCGAGTCCGTCTTAAGAATACACTTCCGGTAACGCGGTTACCAACTCCAACTCCAAGCATACTGGTAGAGGCATTTCTTTTTCCTGTTGACAAAAAAGGCAGATCCCATAAAATAGGAGACACAGTTTAGGATATCTATTACGCTAATTCTATTGTATCAAAGGACCCACAACATAATGGAAAAGACGCATCTGCTTCAGGCACCCCATCTCCACGCTATTGCACGAAACATATTTGTCGCCGCAGGCACGGCACGACACATTGCAGAGGATGTCGCTGAAATCTTAGTCAATGCCCATCTCGCCGGTCATGATTCGCACGGTCTCCTGCGCGTTCCCGCGTATCTACGTGGTATTGATGCCGGACATCTGAACCCCACAGCGGAACCTGAAATTCTTACAGAAAGCCCAAATACCTTGCGTATTGATGCACAACAGAGTTTCGGACACTACGTCTCGCGTTGGTCAATCTATAAAGCCATTGAAAAGGCAAAGTCCGCTGTCTCCTGCAGTGTCAGCATTAGCAACATCGGGCATATCGGACGTTTAGGTGAGTATGCAGAGGCGGCGGCAAGGGAAGGTTGTATCTCACTGATTAGTGTCGGCATGGGTGGCAAAGGTGCTGGACCGACAGTGCCTTACGGCGGTTCTCAAGGCACATTCAGCACCAATCCCATCGCACTGGGTGTGCCAACGGGAGATGATAGTCCATTTATCGTTGACTACGCCACGAGTGTCATTGCGGAAGGAAAAATACAGGTCGCGCGGAGTAAAGGGATAGATTTGCCGGAGGGTTGCATCCTTGATAAAAACGGGCAACCGAGTGTCAAGCCCGCAGATTTCTATGATGGCGGTGCCCTGCTCGCATTTGGAAAACATAAGGGCTATGCACTCGCGATGTTCACGTGTCTCCTCGGTGGGTTGGCAGGAACATTTGACGTAGAAAGCGGTAGAATGAACGGCACCTTCATGCAGGTGATCGATGTCAACGCCTTCATACCGGTTGAAGAATACCAGAAAGGCGTCCGCGCTTTCTTAGACGGTATCAAATCGACACCACCCGCACAAGGTTTTGATGAAGTATTAGTCCCCGGAGATTTTGAAGCCCGTTCCCGTGAAGAGCGATTAAAAAACGGGATTGAGATACCCGATACGATTTACAATCAACTGCATGAGTGTGCAGATAAACTCGGCATTTCTATCGGTAAAGATACCGTTGAAGACGATGATAAGGCACACTACGGTCCTATTTAGGAACCGGGTTATAGGAACAGGATAGGAGAACTCCATCGTGAGGCATATATTTAAAGCCGCAGATCTCCAGAAATTCACAAACGATCTTTTTCTCGCCGCAGGTACACCACAACACATCGCGGATACCGTTGCCGAGATCTTGATAAAAGCCAACCTCGCTGGCCACGATTCACACGGCGTACTTCGAATCCCTTCCTACCTTGAAGGGATTGAAAACGGCGGTATCCATCCCGATGCGGAACCGAATGTCCTTCGGGAAACAGATAACACACTGCACATTGACGGCGAGGACGGTTTCGGGCACTATACAGCGCGCTATGCAATCCGGCAGGCAATCGAAAAAGCGAAACGCGGACGGACCTGCTTCGCAACCCTCATCCGGACCGGACATATCGGTAGGCTTGGTGAATACGGTCAGGAGGCCGCTGAATCTGGATGTATTGGAATTATCACGGTGGGTGGTGGCTCAAAAGGCGGTGGACGAATTCTTCCGTTCGGTGGTGCGCTCGGTGCCCTCGGTACGAATCCGATCACTATCGGTGTCCCGACAGGTGATGATAGACCGTTTCTCATCGATTTCGCGACGAGTATGATCGCAAACGGCAAAACCTACGTCGCGGCCAGTGAAAACCGCGATCTTCCCGAAGGATGTGTCGTCGACAAACACGGAAATCCGACCATCAAAACCGCGGAATACAACGATGGCGGCAACTTGCTCGCATTTGGCAGACACAAAGGCTACGCACTCTCCCTGTTCGTTGCACTGGTCGGAGGATTGGGCGGGACATTTAATATTGAGGCTGGACAGATGAGCGGTCTCTACATGCAAGTGATTGATGTTAATGCTTTCCTACCACTTGAAGAATACCAGAAAGGCGTGCGCGCATTTTTGGATATAATCAAGGAGACACCGCCTGCCCAAGGAGTTGACGAGGTATTGGTCCCCGGTGATTTTGAAGCCAATTCGCGGGCACACCGACTCGCAAACGGTATTAATATACCGGATACGATCTATCAGCAACTCCGCGAGTGTGCCGAAAAATGGGATATCCCTATGGTACAAACCCAATAATTTACCAGAACGCTTTCCTTCACGGGGTAGTTGAAACACTAAATAGCACTCGGTCAGACGGATGAAAGGTTGCAAGAATGAAGGGAGCGTATCTTCTTCCGATCCTCTATCGTTCCATTCTTCCCATTCCATGCCTGATTTAGGAATCCCACCCTATGTCGTTCAAACTTCTTTTTTTTTCATTAATAGTTTTACTAACGCTTCCGTTCACTACCTTTGCTCAAGAACACACCTTCTTTAGACATGGTGGTAGCGTTAAGTCAGTGGCATATTCTCCCGTGGACTCTTCCATTGTGGCGAGTGGTGGGATCGGTCGCGCGGTCAATTTGTGGGATTTACAGAACGACACCGTAACAACGCTCGGACACCACGCTGATGTTGTCAATTCTATCGCCTTTTCCCCGGATGGGCAGCTGCTTGCCAGTGGTGGTGATGACTATGCCTTCAAGCTGTGGGATGTCCCGCGTAAACGACATATTGCCACCCTCAATCACATTCACAATAGGAGTCGCTCACAGGTTAAAGCCGTCACCTTCTCGCCTAATGGACAACTCCTCGCTACCGCGGGCGTGGAGGTAAAGTTATGGGATGTCCATACTCGGAAAGAGATACACACCCTTGAACACGGCGAGTGGGTACTGGCTGTCGCTTTCTCGCCAGATGGACGGATGCTTGCAACAGGCGATGAGAACGGACAGGTCAATATTTGGGATGTTCAAACACAACAAATTGTTGCTCAACTCGACGGTGATTCCACATCTGTGTATACACTTATGTTCTCACCGGATGGTAAAATCCTTGCGAGTGGTGGGTACGAAGGGAAAATAGAATTATGGAAGGTAGAGGGTTGGAAACATCTCGGCACGCTTACCGTTGGTGCCACAGCCTTTACAGTCCATTTTTCGCCCGATAGCGGCACGGTCGCCAACGCCGGTTATGAATCTGTAGATCTCTGGAAAGTTGACAGTGGCGAAAAAATTGCGACGCTCACGGGACATGCTGGGTGGGTGAATGCCGTCGCATTTTCACCCGATGGGCGTAGGCTCATTAGCGGTGGTGATGACGAAACACTCCGAATCTGGGATGTCACCCCGTATCGTGCTATATCTGAGGAGGATATGGTGCGACTTGTATACTTTCTCCCACGCGATCGTAGCATGCAACCGGATATTTGGAATAAACTCGATACACTCATAAGAGACGTGCAAAGTTTCTATGCCAACCAGATGGAACGCAACGGGTTCGGTAGAAAAACGTTTACCTTCGAGACTGATGAAAACGGAGAGACGCTTGTTTATCGCGTTGATGGACAATTCACGGATTGGCACTATCACACAAAAACGCAAGACAAGGTTTATACTGAAGTCGCCTCTCAGTTTGACATGGAAAAGCATGCCTATCTTATTGTCGTAGACATCAGCAGCGAATTCATTAACACAGAGAATACATGTGGCGTGGGCGGTGGTCATTGGCTTGAGGGTGAAACTATCGTAAGAACACGTGGCGGATACGCTGTTATTCCTGCATCCGGTCAGTGTTTTGATGGTGAGTCGGGTACGGAGGTGACGGCACATGAACTTGGGCACGCTTTCGGTTTAGAACACGACTTCCGCGACGATGCCTATATCATGTCCTATGGTGCAGCACCGCATCGGTTGTCGAAGTGTGCCGCCGGTTGGTTGGCTGTGCATCGCTTCTTTAACACTGACCAAACCGCCTTCAACGCACCGACACTGCTACAGATGCTCACGCCATCGTCTTATCCGCCGAACGCTAAAAACTTCAATCTCCAATTCGAGGTGACTGATGTTGATGGTATCCATCAAGTCCAGTTAATTGTTCCAGCGACTGCAGAGGACCCGGCACCCGGTGCCAAATTGCACAGTTGCAGCGAAGGACATGCGAAAAGTCGTACCGTTGAATTTAGCGCGCCCACATTGACGGCACACCCAATAAACACCATAGCACTTCAAGTGATTGATATGCATGGAAACATCACACGGCAAGAATATACACTCAGGGCTGATGATACCCTCACCCACCAAGATCCGATGGATGTTAACAGCGACGGTGTCGTGAATATCCAAGATTTAGTGTTAGTCGCCTCAAATTTCGGACAAACAGGGGAAAATAGTGCAGATGTCAACCACGATGGTGTCGTCAACATCTCAGACCTCGTCTTGGTTGCGGGTGCGTTAGGAGAACATGCGGCGGCTGCGCCTCTCTTACATCCATCAGATTTTGAAGGACTTACTGCATCAGATATACAACAGATACTCACGCAAGCACGCCAAATAGCACTCACAGATCCGACGTATCTGCGTAGTGCTCAAATACTGGAGCATCTGCTTGCTCGCTTATTGCCGAAAGAAACGGTACTCTTGCCCAACTACCCCAACCCGTTTAACCCTGAGACGTGGATACCGTATCAGTTGGCGAAGCCCGCAGAGGTGACATTGTGCATCTATTCTGTGGATGGCGTATTGGTGCGGACGTTGGCGTTAGGGCATCAACCTGCGGGGGTGTATCATAACAAAAATCGTGCAGCGTATTGGGACGGCAGAAATCAACACGGTGAGGTTGTTGCAAGTGGACTTTATTTGTACACGTTGTCTGCTGCGGATTTCACAGCAACACGAAAGATGCTAATTCGGAAGTAAAAAAGATTTACGCGCTGTCAGAACAGATAACAAAAATTGCGTTTGACATTACACCCCTATAGTGTTATACTTAACCTTGTAACGTCGATTCTATTTTTGAAAGGATTTAGGGCATATTGTAAGCCCACATTGAAACATAATGAACCTTGGACTCACGGACAAAGTTGCAGTTGTAGGTGCTTCAAGCAAAGGGCTTGGACGCGCAATCGCGCTCGGTTTGGCACAAGAAGGCGCGAAAGTTACGATCTGCGCAAGAGACAGCGATGTACTGACAGCAACAGCGGACGATATTCGTAACCAAACAGGTGCTGAGGTGTTAGCCGTACCGACTGATGTTAGCCAGCCAGAGCAGGTTGAGAACCTTATTAACACAGCGATTTCGCACTTCGGTGGCATTGATATTTTAGTCAACAACGC
The DNA here is from genome assembly GCA_022394775.1 of Candidatus Poribacteria bacterium. GTDB lineage: Bacteria > Poribacteria > WGA-4E > WGA-4E > WGA-3G > WGA-3G. Next base: position 26,640 of record JAGFCB010000137.1, on the reverse strand, counting down.
GGGCGGTCCCAGAGCCGGACGATTTGATGATTTAGCAGCACAAGATTACCAAGACGCGGTCCACTTGAATTTGATGAGTACGATTAACCTCTGCCGTGCTGTTGTGCCATCAATGCGTGAGCGTGGCGGCGGACGGATTATCAACCTCACCTCCGTCTCCGTTAAACAACCTGTCGATAATCTTATGTTGTCAAATATGGCGCGGACAGGTGTGATTGGATTCGCAAAAACCCTCGCGACAGAGTTAGCACCGGATAAAATCTTGGTGAACAACGTCTGTCCGGGTATTATCTTCACGGATCGGATCCAGCAGCTCGCGACGGTACGTGCGGAAGAAGCCGGCATCACGTTTGATGAAGCACTCGAAAAGATGACAGCGGATATCCCACTCGGTAGAATCGGGGATCCCGATGAATTTGCGACCTTGATTGTCTTCCTCGCCTCGGAACGCGCAAGCTACATAACAGGGACAACGATTCAAGTAGACGGCGGTATGGTGAAGTCACTTCTCTAATTTAGTTTGCACACGGATAGGTTTTCTTGTCGGTTCTGTACACACCGTTATTGTGTGCTAAAATCCTTGGACAAAGAACGCAGCAGGCAACAACGTTGACTGCGGATATACGGAGAGGCACTTGAAATTTCCAAGCCACCTCACCGAACTGCAAAGTAAATTAAAAAAATGTTAGTGTCTGTAATCATTCCTGCGTTTAACGAAGAGCGGACGATCAAACAAGTCGTTGAGGCTGTGTACGCATTGCCGATTGAAAAACAGATTATTGTCGTCAATGACGGATCCACCGACGGCACGGACAAGATACTTGAAGCGTTAAAAACGGTTCATGAGTTAACCGTTGTGCATTGCCGAGAGAATCGGGGCAAAGGTTTCGCGATTCGGCAAGGACTCCAGCATGTGAAAGGGGAAGTGGTCGTTATTCAAGATGCCGACATGGAATTGTCGCCCGCGGACCTGCCGGAACTCTTAAAACCATTTGAGAAGGAGGGTGTTCACGTCGTTTACGGGTCGCGGTTTCTGAAAGGGCGCGGGAATGCAAGTTTTCATAATTTCATAGCAAATTGGCTCCTTGCCACCTATACGAATCGCCTTTACGCGTGTTGGATCACCGATGAATCTACGGGTTATAAAGCCTTTTCCACAGAACTGATAACGCGACTGAATTTGACATCTGAAGGCTTCGAATTCTGTCCTGAGGTCACAGCTAAAGTTTTATGTGCGGGCCATTACATTCATGAGGTACCGGTCTCCTATTTTCCACGCACGAAGAAGGAAGGCAAGAAACTTCGATTTTGGTCAGACGGATTATTCGCTGCATGGACGCTCTTAAAGTACCGATTTATCTCAAAAACAGAACTTTTCAAAAACACGGCGCATGATGAATTGCGTTAGCAACTGATATTTGGAGGTTGAATTGATAACTATGTTTAAACAACTAATTTATACCATGCTTACCCTCTCACTGGTGATTGGTGTGTCCTTCTCTGCGTCTGGACACGGTGATAATCCAACCCTTTTAGAGGATGTCAATAAAGACGGTATCGTGAACGTTCAAGACCTTGTGCTTGTCGCTGGGGCGTTTGGACAACCTGTGGATCGTACTGCAGAACAGAATCCTGACGTAAATCGTGATGGGACCGTCAATGTATTGGATCTGGTGCGTGTGAGCAACAGCCTCGGGCAAACGGTACCGGATGAAAACTCAGCGTATCACGATATTCAGGAATATATCTTTGATAAGAGCTGTGCGAGCAGTGCTTGTCACGCAGCCCCCGCAAATTCTGCCGGTTTGAGCCTGGCGTACGGGCTTTCTTATGATGCTTTAGTTGGCGTTGTGCCACAAAACCCAGCGGCTGCAGCAGCGGGTATGAAACTGGTGGATCCGGAGAGTCCAGATAACAGTTTCCTTTTGACGAAACTCATAGGCCCGGAATCCGCAGATCAAGGCTCTCGTATGCCGTTCGGGGGTGGGATGGTCCACGCTGGCAAAATAGATGCGATTCGGACGTGGATTGAAGCAGGCGCGCCTGAGACGGGTAAAGTCGCAGGTATCGGGGACCTCGGTGTCTTACGCGATCCTAACGAACCTTTTGACCCCCCCGCACCGCCGCTACCCGGTGAAGGGTATCAACTCTATTTGCCTAAGTTCAAGATTGAACCCGGAACTGAGCGGGAAGTCTACTACGCTACCCGAATCAAAGATGAAAATGGTAATCCGGTAGAGGGAGACATCTATATTAATAGAGTAGAGATCTTCTATCCAGCAGGCAGCCACCATTTCATTATATATCGTCTAACAGAGGAAGGTTTGGCGAATAATGTCCAAGAGCGAGGTATCATACCGGGTATTGGTGCCAACCCGGAAGACGAATTCCGTGAACTTGACCCAGATGACCCGCAGGTGCTCGGCAACTTCGGTGTTGATAGGCTTTTCGTCGTCGGAACGCAAACCGATGAGACCCTATTTCAATTCCCTGAAGGTGTCGGATTGCGAATGCCGGGTGATACTGTTTACGACCTTAATTCGCATTACATTAATCTGCTTGGGGATGAGACGCTGCTTGGCGAAACCTACGTTAACATCTATACGATTCCAGAGGAAGAGGTCGAATACGAGGCAGTTGAAATCTTCGTTTCTAACAGAGCAATCAACGTGCCACCTGGCGCAACGCGCGTCGCCAAATTGACGTGGTATATTGAAGATGAATTGGAACGCCGAGGACACGACCCGAATACGGAGCTAAATGTCTTCTTACTGACATCTCACATGCACAGACATGGGGAATTGTTTGAGGTTTTCCAAAAATCGACAGGTGATTTGCTGCACCAGAGTATCGCTTACGACGATGCACCTATTGATCTTTTTGATCCGGTTCTTCGCTTAGATGCAGATGATGGACTCAGCTTCCAGTGTACCCATAACAACTACGATACAAATGAGCCGCTCGTATTCGGACTAACGTCTGAGGATGAGATGTGTATCATCTTTGGCTATTACTATATCCCGACTGAAAGTGCAGGCTCTATCATAAGATAGCGTCTACCTCCAAAACATTGGAAGGCGCGCTTTATCGGCGCGCTTTTCTTTTATATGACTCCTATCTCAAGAAAACAAGACAACTTCATGGAATCCTTAGCACATCGAATCCTGGTGTGCGACGGTGCTATCGGAACCGAGCTCCGTAAACGGATACCGGCATATCTCCAGTGCGTTGATGCCTGCAACATTTCTACAGCGCATGCCGAGAAGGTCGCAGCTATCCACCGCGCTTATGCCGATGCGGGTGCTGATGTTATCCAGACGAATACCTATCAGGCAAATAGTGAAGCGTTGGCTGTCCACGGTTTAACTGAACAGGTCGAAGAAATTAACAAAACTGGTGTGTTACTGGCACGCGAAGCCGTACCGGAGACCTGCTACATCGCTGGATCTGTCGGACAAGTTTCGTTCCAAAGCTTAGACAGCCCGGCTCCATCCACCAAGACAATTAAACGACAGCGCTTTGCTTTCCGAAAGCTTTTCAAGGAACAAATGGACGCGCTTGTTGACGCGGGTGTTGATCTCCTCGTACTCGAAACATTCGTCTCCCCGAAACAGGCAGAAATCGCGACGAAACAGGCACTCTCCTATGGTGTCCCTGTCATTGTTGAAATTAGCGGTGTTTCAGGTGGGACTGTCGGTGCCGGATTAGATGTGCGTGTTTTTGCCCAGGAACTTGAGCAACTCGGTGTGCATGCAGTCGGTATCAATTGCAGGGGTCCGCACGATCTGGTTGAAGCGATGGAACTCCTTGCCCCTGTTATCAAAGTCCCGATTGTGGTTCAACCGAATGCTGGCAATCCGAGAGTCGAGCAGGGTGAAGTCGCGGTCTCCTACACGGTGGAGGCTGAGGTTTTCAGGGACTATGTGGGAAAATTAGTCGAACTTGGTGCAAACATGATCGGCGGCTGTTGCGGCACGACCCCAGCATATACCGCGAAGATCCGGCAGGCGATTGCGGGACGCGAACCTATAGAACGGGAATCGCGCATCTTCGTCCTTCCGAAAATCAGGTCAATAGGGACCAGGTCACCTCGTCCGTACGATAACCCTGTGCAGCAGGTATTTGAGACGCGTGAACGCATCGTGAGTGTAGAGATGCGAGCGAATACATTTCCGCAGTTGCGCGCAATGTTGAAGGAAGCAAAAGGCCTCGCTGCGACAGGGGTAGATCTCTTTGATGTAACCGATAATTCCGGTGCAGCGGTGAACATCGGCGCAGTCGGCACGGCATATCGGCTGCAGCAGGCAACCCAGATCCCAACGCTCATCCATTGGACGACCCGATCACGGAACCTTATCAGTATGCAATCGCATCTGCTGGAAGCGGAAGCATTGGGGATTCGCGGGATCGTCGCCTTGTCCGGCGACCATCCGAAAGCCGGTCCCTATGAGGCAGCGAGCCTCGTGCCTGATGTGCGCGGTGCGGTTCAATTGATGAAACTCATTGCTCGGTTAAACCAAGGCGAACTTGCCGATGGCTCATCTATCGGTGAACCGTGCGGGTTCTACTACGGCGGCGGATTCACGATTGCCGAGAATCTACTGCCTCACATCAAGCATCTCGCAAATAAGGTGGCGCAAGGTGCGAATTTCGCCTATACGCAACCTGTCTGGACTTATGAAGATATTGTCCGCACGCAGCAGGCGACAGAGCACTTAGATATAAAAATTCTCTACGGTATATTGCCGCTGACGAGTTTCCGTAGCGCGTCCTACCTTCGCGATAACCTGGGGCTTTATATTCCACAATTCATCGTTGACAAATTCCGAGACCTCGGAGATGCTGCTGGACACGAACTCGGTATGCGATTAACTTTGGACTTGGTTCGGGACATCCGCACGCAAGATGAATGCGAGATTGACGGTATCTACCTCATTCCACCGGCTCGGCTGAATTGGAAAAACAGTGCCAGTGTCATTTCGGAGATTGTTAAAACCTACCGTGATTAGTTATAAGTCTGGTTTCTGACGTTTGATCATCTCTCTGTAACCGTCGCTACCCAATTGATACACCAACGTTTACCCAAAAACATCAAATCCCAGAAGACCTCCTAACTCTCACTGCAAGGCAAACTGATAACTGACAACTATTAACAATGCATGGACAAAAAACTTTGATTTCATCAGCCCGCGTTACAGCAAGATCGCTTCTCTTAGGCGTTTTATTTATCCCGATCAATGTCTATTGGATGACGATCGTTGAGGTGAAGTATTACTCGCTTGATGGTTCGTGCCTACCCCTTTTTATCCAACCTGTTTTTATCATGTTTGTCTGTGTCCTCGTTAACTGCGTGCTGAAACGACTTTCGCCGCGACGGATGCTACAGCAAGGGGAGTTGCTCACAATCTACATTATGGTGGCAATCTCCTGTACGTTTGCCGGACACGACACGATGCAGAATATGTTCGGTAGTATCGCGCATCCGTTCCGGTTTGCGACAGAGGAGAATGAATGGCAGGCACTCTTTTTTCGGTATCTACCAGCATGGCTCACCGTCTCCGATGCCCAAAGTTTACAAGGCTTCTACGAAGGTGAAGCGACCTTCTATACGCGGCATAACTTTTCGGTTTGGCTAAAACCGCTGATGTTCTGGGGACTCTTTTTCCTCATTATGATGTTCATGATGCTCTGCATCAATACACTCGTCCGAAGACGATGGGCAGAACAAGAGAAACTCGCATATCCGATCATCCAACTCCCTCTCGGATTATCAGAAGATGGCGGGATACCGCTTCTGAAAAATCGGATGATGTGGGTAGGATTCAGCATCGCTGTAGCGATTGGCGTGATTAACGGCATTCACTACCTTTTTCCGCAGTTTCCAGAGATTCCTTATATCAAACGAACATCTGTATTTCAGAATATCTTCACGGATCGTCCGTGGAGTGCCATTCGTGGGACACGTATCTCTGTCTATCCGTTTGCTGTCGGGTTAGCGTTTTTCTTGCCGTTGGATCTCTCCTTTTCGTGTTGGTTCTTCTTTGTCGTACGTTTAGCGGAATTCGTCATCGCTGCGGCACTCGGTACCCGTTATTTCCCGGCACTGAACGAGCAGGCGTACGGGGCATGGATCGCGCTCTTCCTGCTGGCTGTCTGGGTCACACGGCGACACCTGAGTGAAGTGTTCAAAAAGGTGTTCGGGTTTAAATCTAATATTGATGATTCAAACGAACCGATGCCGTACCGTGCCGCCTTCTTAGGCATTCTCGGATCACTCGTCGCGCTCGGCATCTTTTCCTCTATTGCCGGGATGACGTTATGGGTCGCTGGCATCTTCTTTGGGGTCTATTTCCTACTCTCTTTCGCTATCACCCGTGTCAGGGCGGAACTCGGCACGCCGCACGAAATTTACTACGTCAATCCGCACGACATGCTCGCAACAGTCGGTGGTACGCGACGGTTCGACACGAGCAGCCTTACGATTATGTCGCTGTTCTACTGGTTCAATCGCGGTTACCGGAATCACCCGATGCCGAATCAGATTGAGGCGTTCAAACTCGCAGAATCAACGGGGATGGGCAACCGGCGTTTATGGGTCGCGATGCTCATCGCGATTGTCATCGGTATTTTGGCGACCTTTTGGGCGAACCTTGACATCACCTTCCGAAACGGGGCGGTGGCGAAAGCAGGCGGTTTCAAAGGATGGGTCGGCAGAGAATCGTTCGGTCGGCTGCAGCGGTGGCTCCATAACCCGACAGAACCAAATGTGATTGGCATCGGTTTCATGGGGATCGGTGCGCTCCTGACGTTTGTGATGATGTATATGCGGATGCATTTCCTGTGGTGGCCCTTCCACCCGGCGGGTTACGCACTCGCAATCAGTTTTGCCATGGACTATTTCTGGTTCGCTTTCTTCGTGGCGTGGTTCCTGAAACTAATGATTCTACGGCACGGCGGTTTGCGGCTGCATCGCAAAGTCGCACCACTCTTTTTAGGGCTAATCTTAGGCGATTACGTCATTGGGAGTATTTGGGCAATCATCGGACCAGTATCTGGCTTACGGACCTATAAGATTTTTATCTAAGAACTCCTATAGGAAGACTTTGTAAGCCGAATTTTGGATGCAAAGTCAAATATCTCTACCACACCTCGACATCCTGAACGAAAAATATGAACCTACCTATAGGGAAATTGAAACACGATTTCTTAAAAGAACTTTTGCCCACGTCCAATAGCAGCGCAAATGTGGTTGTGGGCCCACAGATTGGTGAAGACGCAGCGGTTATTGAGTTAGGCGACAACTATCTCGTTGCGACCAGCGATCCGATTACCTTCGCGACTGAAGATATCGGGTGGTACGTGGTATGCGTCAATAGCAATGACATCGCAGCGATGGGGGCTGTACCGAAATGGTTGCTGGCAACCCTGTTATTACCCGAAGACGCAACAACACCTGCGATGGTTCGCGACATCATGGGACAAATCAGGCAGGCATGTGCAGCGTTTGACATCGCGCTCTGTGGTGGACATACCGAAATCACACCCGCCGTAACGCAACCCGTCGTCATCGGTCAAATGATGGGAGTTACCCATAAAGATGCCTTGTTCACGTCAGCGGACACCTGCGTTGGGGATGCATTGATTCTCACAAAAGGACTCGGTATCGAAGCAACTGCGATCATCGCCCGTGAATGTGAAGCGCAGGTGCGCGAAAAGTACGATATCCGATTCTTAGAACAGGCGAAAAACTATCTCATGGATCCGGGGATTTCTGTGCTAAAGGACGCACAGATTGCAATCGCTACAGGCGGCGTACACGCTATGCACGACGTGACAGAGGGTGGTGTCTCAACGGCTGCGTCCGAGTTGGCAACCGCAGCCGAATTAGGCGTAGTTGTCTATTCGGATAAACTTCTCGGTTCACCAATATTGTATAGCGACATAACACGGACACTGTGCGATATGTTTGGGCTTAATCCGCTCGGTGTCATTTCATCGGGTGCCATGTTGATTGCATCGGAACCCGAAAAAGGCGAAATGATCTGCCAAGTCCTGAGTAAAGCAGGTATCAGCGCGGACATCATCGGAAAATTTTTGCCACCCGAACACGGTTTATGGTTGGAAGATGCCACCGGTACACAACAACCGCTACCTGTTTTTGAGACAGATGAAATCGCTAAACTTTTGTAAGGGTTGGGTAACCCAACCCCTATCCTACATCCGATAGCGTCCTTTGCCTTACAACCGCTCTGCAGTAGCATACAGGAAATGAAAACCGAATTGCGAGACTATCCGCTAACGAGTACCATCATCAAATTGAAAACAGGTCGGGTTCAACTCACCATTGTAAAAGAACCAGACTGGTTCCTTGATCAACTCAGCCGTGAGGACAACGAAGGCAGACTCTATCTCCCGTACTGGACCTACCTCTGGGAAGCCTCTATCGGTCTCGCACATCACGTAGAGAGCATCGGAACAGACCTAAAGGATGCACACATCTTAGAAATCGGATGTGGGTTTGGGCTGACAGGTATTGTCGCATGTCGGATGGGAGCAAAAGTGGTTTTCACGGACGTAGAACCAGATGCCCTCCGTTTCGCGCATCACAACGCAGATCAGAACGATGTGAAAGAGAAAGCCGATTTCATCCAGATGGATTGGAACACGCCCTGCTTCAACGGTAAATTTCACTATATCCTCGCCGCCGACGTTATCTATGAAGAGCACCATTGGGAACCGATCGTGAGGCTACTTCAGGAGTATCTCACCCCCAACGGTATCGCCCTCTTTTCCGAACCGAATCGAAAGAACGCCACCGGGTTTTTCAAACTCCTCAACGACACCGGATTTGCCTATCAGAAGTCTACGTACTCTGTTAAGTTGGAGGGAAGGATGAACCGAGTTTCTATCTATACCGTACGACGCGTGAATGCGTGAAGGGCGTTATTGTCGTAATACCCCTTCCATTCTTCCTAAGGGAAACACCCCAGCAAAAACACTCCCAAAGCAAAGCGCTGTCGTTTAAATCTCTTTTTTCTATATTGCCCAAAAAATAGGAAAAGACGCGTGCATTTTGCTAAAAAAATAGGCAAAAATTTACATCCCGCGCGCATTTCGCGGGGTTCTCGTTTTGAAGAAGCCTTACGCGCCCTACGGAAATCAGTATTTCATATTTTTGGCAAGGTTTTTGCTTATGTTGTTGTGTTAGGTTAACATGCTCCGTTATCTTCAGCACATTTACGGGGCATTAACTTCGGAAGGGTCGCAGATGGGAGCAGGCACCTCAACACCGAGCGTTTTAATCATTGATAACAACCCAGAGCGGGCAACTTCGTTAGTCCAAATCTTGGAAGCGAGTCGGTACAATGTTGCCGTACCGCTACGTTTACAAGAAGGCTTAGCGGATCAAGTCTCACGTATCAAGCCGGACATCATACTGATCGGTGTCGATTTCCCGGGGCACGCGATACTTGATTGGGTCGCAGCACTTCACGAGGACTATCCGTGTCCGACGGTCATGTTTTCGCGTGATGAACGGTCAGAGACGATTCAGGCAGCGACGCGTGCTGGCGTGTCGGCATATGCTGTCGGGAAACTCACCGGGGCCAGAGTCAAAACGATCATTGAAGCAGCTGTCGCCCGATTTTATGAACGCCGGGCATTGCAACAGGAACTCGAAAAGACAAAAACAAACCTTGCTGAACGCAAAATCATTGAACGCGCAAAGGAGCTTGTTGCACAACAGCGCGGCTGTAACGAAGCACAGGCATATCAAATTTTACGAAAGATGGCAATGAATCGCAGAAAAAGGCTCGCAGAGATTTCACAAGATGTGCTGTCAGCAGCAGAGGTGTTGACAAATAAATTATAGACAGATATATCCGTTTTTCACTTTGGAGATGCGTGCGTTCAACGGTGAACGAAACACACCCTAAAAGTGCTTATTTAAACGACAGTGCTTTGCTTTCTGCCTAAAACAAACAGATAGGCAGGCAAAATAAATAATAACAACAATCCCAACCAAAGGTGGTCTGGGATGGGACATAGGTGTCCATTAGGTTGAGCTTTCGGCTCTATGTGTAGGTGCCGAAACTTGCTACACAATTGTAGGCTCGCCAATGGACACCTTTTTTATTTTCACCTACCGGGCACTGCGCCCGTTGCTGAAGGAGGGATACAGATGAACGAATCAAAAAAGAGAGTTGTTCCTGCAAACCGAAAGGTGCGTTCGGCACCAACGGCGGCTGCGAGAAAAGGAAAATCCAAGATAAACGCTGCGGAAGTCCTCAAGCAAGAAAAAAACGGGCTTAAGGTAATCAACGACATTCCGAATTATATTCGGGATGGTTGGGAATCGATTCCACCGAACGAACGCGATCGACTTAAATGGGTAGGTGTCTTTTATCGGAAACAGACACCTGGAGCGTTTATGATGCGTCTCCGTATGTCCAGCGGTTTTAGCAACGCCGAACAGTTTCGAGCGATTGCTAAAATTAGTGAGGCACACGGTCTTGGATTTGTGGATCTCACGACACGTCAGCAGATCCAGCTCCGCGGTTTCGCAATTGAGAACGTCCAGCACATCTGGAATCGGCTTGAAGAAGTCGGTTTAGGTTCGCTCCAAACAGGTTTCGATAACATTCGCGGTGTGATTGGGTGTCCCGTTGCTGGGTTGACCCCCAACGAACTCTTTGATGCTTCACCTGTCGGCAGAGAATTCACGGACCTCATTGTTGGGAATAAAGAATTCACCGATATTCCACGCAAGTTTAATGTCGGTATCACGGGGTGTCTGGATAACTGTACCCATTCTGCCTCACAGGATATCGCGCTGACCCCAGCTGTAAAGGAAATTGATGGTCAAGAGGTAAACGGCTTTAACGTCGCTGTTGGCGGGAAGATGGGTTCTGGAGGTTATACCCCTGCGCAACCGCTTGATGTGTTTGTTGTTCCTGAAGAAGCCGCAGTCTTGTGTGGCGATATTACACTAATTTTTCGGGATCACGGACCTCGGACAGCGCGAAATAAATCACGCCTCGCTTTTCTGATCGCGGATTGGGGCGTAGAAAAATTCCGAGAAGAATTAGAAAAGCGTCGGCACAGAAAACAACCGCTTCTGGCTGCTGGTAAAGATATGCGCGGGAAAAATAAAACCGATCACACTGGTATTTTCTCACAGAAAGATTCACACCTTAATTACGTCGGACTTGTTGTACCTGTTGGACGTATCACAACAACACAACTTTTCGAGGTCGCTCGACTCGCCGACACGTATGGTAATGGCGATATACGCCTCACCCAAGGTCAGAATCTGATTATCACAAATGTACCGGACGCAAAGATCGGCGACTTAACCGCAGAATCGCTCCTACAAGAACTTCGCTATGACCCCTCGGAAGTCATGCGCGGTATGGTGAGTTGCACAGGGATCGACTACTGCCATTTCTCGCTTATCGAAACGAAAGAACGCGCCATGGAAGCGATACGGCATCTGGAAGCGAAACTTGGCAATACAAAACCGCTCACCATACATTGGTCTGGCTGTCCAAATGGATGTGGCAACCACGCTGCAGCAGATATTGGACTGCTCGGTAAGAAGATTAAGATTGATGGTGTCGTCACGGAGGCTGTGGACGTATTCCTCAAAGGCAGTGCTGGTGCTAATCCTAAAGTCGCGCCCAAATTACTGGAGAATGTCCCTTGCGATGATTTGCCGCAAGTGCTTGAAGGACTCATTCCTTACCTTTCACGTAGGTAAGCGCGGAAACGCTGCTAACCGAACCGCAAGGAAATCTAAAAAACATGGAGATAAAAAATAAAGCGACACAGATAAAACTCTTTAGCCTAAAAACGGTTCAGATGCGTACTTTCCATACCACATGGTTCGCGTTCTTTCTCGCATTTTTCGGTTGGTTTGGAATTGCTCCACTTATGGCAATCGTACGTGATGACCTGATGTTAACAAAAACACAAATCGGTAATACGATTATCGCTTCTGTCGCAATTACGGTGCTGGTACGTGTCCTAATCGGACCGCTCTGCGACAAGATCGGTTCCCGAAAAGCGTATACATGGTTACTGATCCTCGGATCACTGCCTGTCATGGGTATCGGACTCTCCCAGAACTACGAAACGTTTCTACTGTTTCGATTGGCAATCGGCGGCGTTGGTGCAGCGTTCGTTATCACGCAGTATCACACATCCGTGATGTTCGCACCGAACTGTGTCGGCACAGCGAACGCAACAACGGCGGGCTGGGGTAACCTCGGCGGCGGTGTCACGCAGATAGTGATGCCCCTTGTCTTTACCGCTATTCTCAGCCTCGGCGTAAACGAATTCCTCGGCTGGCGGCTCGCAATGGTCGTTCCGGGTGTTGTCCTGTTTATCGCCGGATTTGCTTACCACTTTTTGACGCAAGACGCGCCGGATGGAAACTACAAAGAGCTGCGTGAACGCGGTGAACTTGAACCTTCGGAAGGCAAAGGTATGGAATCTTTGATACTGGCGATTAAAGACTACCGCGTCTGGGCACTTTTCATCATATATGCCGCCTGTTTCGGGGTGGAATTAACCATCAACAATGTCGCTGCGCTCTACTATCACGACCAATTCCAGTTGGATGTCAGGACAGCAGGACTCATCGCTGGCTTGTTCGGTTTAATGAACATTTTTGCACGAAGCGTCGGTGGTTTTTTCTCAGATTTCTTTGCGAAGAGGATGGGGCTCCGCGGTCGTGTTATGTTCCTTTTCGTTGTCCTGTTAGGCGAAGGTGTCATGTTGATACTGTTCTCACAAATGGCAGTGCTTATCTTTGCTGTGGGAGCAATGATTGTTTTCAGTCTCTTCGTGCAGATGTCCGAAGGCGCGACCTTTGGAATTGTCCCGTTCATCAATAGGAAAGCGTTAGGCGCTGTTGCCGGCATTGTTGGTGCAGGTGGAAACGCCGGTGCCGTCGCGGCAGGATTTCTGTTCCGTTCTGAGAGTATCACGATGCAGCAAGGCTTGTTGTATCTCGGCGTAACGGTTGCAGTCGCTTCAGTTGTTACAGTGTTGGTGAGGTTCTCGCCTGCAGTTCAAGCCGCAGAGAAAAAAGCGTTCGATGCAGCACTCGCAGAGAGACAACGCCTAAAAGCAGATGTTATACAAAGCGTATAGTCCGTAACGAAGTGGAGGTGTTTTGCTTGGGTGTTTCTTCTAGTTCTACGGACAAGCACGCTAAATACCCAACCCACCTGACCGAACCGCAAGGAAAAATAAAAAAATGTACAACTCACCTGACCGAACCGCAAGGAAAAATAAAAAAACAGGAAAAGCGGTATGCCCTTATTGTGGGGTCGGTTGCGTCATCCGCGCAACCGTCCAAGATAATAAAGTCACGAGAATCTCAGCGGACGACGATGTCGCTCCTAATTACGGAATGCTCTGCCCGAAAGGGGCACATTTGAAACAGGTCTTTCAAAATCATGACGGTAGACTCGCGTATCCGATGATCCGCGATCGACGCGATGAACTGCCGCGCAAAGTTTCGTGGGACGAGGCGATCGCTTTCACAGCAAATCGGCTTCGCGAAATCCAGCTGGCACACGGCAAGGACTCTATTGCCCTCTACGGCTCCGGACAGTTGGATACAGAGACTTCCTACGTGTTCAATAAACTCTTCAAAGGATTCCTCCGCACAAATAACGTAGACACAAACAGCCGACTCTGCATGTCTTCTGCAGTAGCAGGATACATGCAGGCGTTCGGTTCAGATGGTCCCCCTACCTGCTATGACGATATTCAGCATGCAGATGTTTTTCTAATTATCGGCGCGAATATGGCAGTAAACCACCCTGTACTTTTTCAGATGATTCGGAAACGGCGGGCAGTAGACCCAGGTGTCCGGATTATCGCCGTAGACCCACGCCGAACGAAAACAGTCGACTTCTCGGATATCCATGTGCCGCTTGCCCCTGGAAGTGATGTCGCATTCCTTCAACTCATCGCCAAACGCCTCTTTGCGATAGGGCGAGTCAATAAACGCTTCGTTCGGAGAAGCACTGAAAACTTTAGTGCTTACAAAGAGCATTTGGAGGGTTTAGATGAGGACACACTCCTCACTACCTGCGATATCCACCCAGCACGTATTGACGAGATCGTTGAATATCTCTCTAAACCGAGTCGGCTGCTCAGTTTTTACTGCCAAGGGACCAATCAGAGCACAAGCGGCGTTGACAAAAATGTTGCACTCATCAATCTACATTTACAATTAGGCGAAGTCGGCAAAAGAGGTGCTGGTCCGTTTTCATTGACAGGACAACCGAATGCGATGGGTGGCAGAGAGGTAGGCTATCTGTCGCACCAACTTCCCGGCTATCGCGTCGTTACCAACGATATGCACCGCGCCTATCTGGAAGGCGCGTGGCGCGTGCCGCCGGGTAGCATTGCCCCGAAACCCGGATTGACAGCAGTACCGATGTTTGCGGCAGCGGCTAAAGGAGATGTCCGGGCACTCTGGATCGCTTGCACAAATCCGGCAGTCAGTATGCCCGATACAAAAGTATCGCAAGAGGGGTTACGGCGCGCTGACCTCGTCATTGTGCAGGATTGCTATTACCCAACAGAAACTGCGGAATACGCAGATGTTCTGCTCCCCGCGGCGCAGTGGGGTGAAAAACAAGGCACAATGACCAACAGTGAACGACTCGTCGTCCGGAGCGATCAGTTCCTGACACCTCCCGGTGAAGCGAAGCCAGATTGGTGGATATTCACGCAAGTTGCGAAAGCAATGGGGTTCAAGCGGAATTTCGATTTCTATACCGCTGAAGAGATCTGGGACGAATATCGGATGTTAACAGCAGGCACGCCATGTGATCAGATGGGAATGACGAATGAACGTCTCTCGAAAACGTCATTACGCTGGCCCTGTCCGCATCCACGGCATCCGGGTACAGCGCGGCGATACGTCCGAACGAAGTTTTTCACTGAGTCAGGGAAAGCGCAGTTCAAAACACCGGTCTATAAACCACCGGATGAGGATATAAATGAAGAGTTCCCGCTCGGTTTAACAACGGGACGGATTGAGAGCCAATGGCATACCCGTACTCGAACAGGCAAGGTGCCGCAGTTGGTACGTAAGGAACCGGAACCATTTGTGGAAATTCACCCCGACGATGCTGTGGAGAACGATATTCAGGATGGTGAGTGGATATATCTTGTCGGGCGACGCGGGCGATGTTATGCGAAGGCACGCGTCACGGAAGCGATCCGACGTGGGTTGCTTTTCACACCGTTCCACTGGGGCGATCTCTTCCACGCCGAGACCAACGCGAATTATGTCACGAATCCTGCTTTCGATCCGGTATCTAAGCAACCGGAGTTGAAGTTCTGTGCAGTGCGGATTGAATCGAGTGAATCATAGTTCAGTGCCAAAGACACAATAGGCAGATTAAAGTAGCGAAAATAATCACACCTGCGGATTTTACGGTGTCAATGCATCCTATTCCTTATCGCCTTCGCTATCCCACCAATCTGTTGATTCTATGCTTGGTGCAATAGCCGCCAACTTCTCTGTCTCAGTCAAAGGACCATTGGTAGGATGCCAATATGCACGCAACACACCTACAAGGACACCTTCTAATTTGACCCCTTGCATTTTTGCAATTCGGCGAGCGTGTCGGGACACGACATCCGGAATATTGAGTGTGCCTTAAGGAGCTTCAAGTAGACCTCAAATGCTTTCTGTATCTCCTCCTGAGCCAAAAACGAAGGGGCAGGTAAGAATACCTGCCCATAACGGCTGCTGGACATGAACGTGGTTTCAGAAATCTAACAGATTAGACAGCAGGCGGTATAATCTCATAGTTCACACCCTCGTGGCAGATAACCATGGAAAGAGTAACTTTGGCAATTTTAGAGTATTTTGCCAATTCGGGTAAGTGGTTCATCAACGCATAGTAGACTTCGCTGCCAAACTCAATCTTTTTTCGTTCGGATTGCCCATCATATTCGGTGTCTACCCATACTTTACCGCGGCGGTAGAATGATTTACCGCCAATATATTTCGTATCAGTGCCCTGCCTCTTGTACCGAGCGGATTTCCGGGCTTCCATTTCTCTGGTGTGCATAATCCTCTCGTGGATAGGTATCGCTGATGTGTAGGCATCTGAAAGCGTTGATCTATAGTTCATTCCCAGTGAACCATCGTCTGCTGCGATGAACGATGTGTATGGGGTTCGTACGCCATACTTTTTGCTGAGGCGTTCAATCTCTTTATGGAGTTCTTCATTTCCACCATTCAGTGCGGCCTCGTCCACCAATTCCGTCACCCTACCTTCTGCCCAGAGATGCCGCAGAAAATCGTTATCCGGCTCAAGTTCAGAAAAATGAACGTTTTTGGAGAATTCGTGTTGTTCACTGCCAATGATTCCGCGAAGTTTCAAAGCGGTATCCCCATGCCCTTCATAGCGGCCGAGGATGGTCAACTGCTCCTCACGGAACAGATCTGGCAGATTTTTCGGGGTCAATTCTTTCGTGCCAATTTTCCCAAAATTGATTCCTACATCTACTAATACAGGCTCGTTCATTTTTCTGAAGAGAGAGGACACAGCATCTTCAATGTCTTCATTTGGTGTGACATAGTTGCGGGTCCCACCGTTATCCGCCGCCATTTTGTCAAGCATGTGGTCGTTCACATCATAGCCAACACCGAATACGAAAATCCGGGATAGATTTTTGTTCGCTTTCGCGACGTTTTCGAGAATTCGGGCTGGGTTCGTTACGCCAGTAGTTGGTTGCCCGTCGGTAAGAAAAACGATGATTCGCGGACGTTTAGGATCTGGTGTTTCCGCTAACGCAGTGAGCAGCGCATCATTGATATTCGTCATACCGCGTCCGTCAATACCCTCAATAAACGCGAGGGTTTTTTCTCGTCCACCTTTCACATCAATAAGCTGGTCAGACAAGGCTGCAGCATTGTTCCACAGTTCGCCACCAAACCACTCCTCACCTCTGTTCAAACTATCAGACAAGGAGGAGATGTCTTCGTTGAACAGGATGAGGTTGAACCGATCACCGTCGTTCAAGTTCTGGACACAATAGCGGAGTGCTGCTTTCGCTTGTTCGATTTTTCGGCGCGCCATACTACCCGAACGATCCAAAACGAAAATGAAGTCCTTTTCAACAATCTCTGTCTGCTTCACCTCATACTTAGGCGAAACGAGGAGCATAAAATACCCGTCTTCCTTCTCATTGGCACGATGCGTGAGCAAGGTGATCCCAAAATTGTCGTCTGAGACCGAGTAATAGCAGAGAAAGTCGTCGTCTGGGTCCACATCCGTGCCTTCATAACTGATACGCGCATGGCAATCATCCTTGCGGTTGATCTTAACCTCGTGTGAGGGTGAATATATCGTTCTGAGTGCGTCATCGCTTTCAATCGCCATTTCAACATGGAGATTTCGGATCGGTGCGGATGCCGACTTCGCGAGAGATAACGGGTAGGTGTACTTAGTGAGATCGCTATCTGCGGAAATAATCTGGGAATATTCAAATTGGATACGTCGTTCACCGGACGCTGGAATTCCCGGGACTTCCACTGCAAACGCTCGCGTCCCCAGATGCTCCAAAATCGCTTTATTCTCACCGTAGCGCGCACTATTCCTGTAAATCTGGTCCGACTGTTCTGGGGAGAGAAGTTCTCCGTTTACCAGCTCTCCATCAATGGACAGTGCAAGGCTTGAAACAACTGCATCATCTGGCACGGGGAAAATATACATACCGTCAACTACAAAGTCGTTCGGATTGACGAAAATCTGGTCTACCTTCGTTGTCGCCAGTTGGTTTTTAATGTTGATTTTGGTGTGGTGGCGATCGATTTTTAAGGGGATAGCGCGACTCTCTGTGCCTTGAAAGGAAACTATAGTTAACATTGTTCACTCCTTTTCATCTGCTGAGAATACATACAACAGATTTGAAAACTGAATAGAAACTTAACTGGTCAACAAGCTACGTAGGTTCTAACCGTAAACCTTTTCTGATGAAATCTGGATTGGTGTCCCAAAAGTGCTTTTGGCGAAAAAATATACCAAGGGTTGATTTTGATTTGACATAATTACGACTTCTTTTATTGTCCAACTTTTGCCCTCTACTACAAACATTACAGAGCAGCAAAAGGAAAGTGTCTATTTATTTTGGGGTTTCACTATAACACTTATAATATATTTTAAACATCTTTGATAATGTTTTAACATCTTTGATAATAAATTATATCATAAAATCTCCATCAATGCAAATTCAATTTAACTGTTTTGCCTGATCAGTATTCTGTCGTCGGAATTTACGACCCTAAAAAATTGGAAATATACCTTGACACGGTACATCTTGATCTGCGAAGTCAATAATTTCCAAAACGACCTTCTCTAATACCTTTTGAAACTAAACATCTATTTCTAACTGGTGGCGGGAGCGGACATAAGCTGTCCCTTATAACTTTTCAGTCAAAAGATAACTTTTCAGTCAAAAGTTGTTCAACAGTGGTATTAAAAACTTTCGCTATCCGATAGCATCTCCAAACCGAAGGAGAATCCTTTCCTTTCTCAAAACGGGAAACCATCATTTGTGAGGTACCGATCTTCTTAGCGAGTTCGTCTTGGGTCATTTTTCGGATAACGCGCTCCCTTCGGATATTTTCACCGAGTGTTTCTCGAACATGTTGTGGAATGGACGCTCTACCTCTCATGATACCCTCCATTATTATCTAAAACAACACTAAAAAATAAAAAACGAAGCACGAGAACTTCGCTGTCCACAAGTTAATTTTCACCTGTTACGAGAATTCTTTCTGCCTCGCGAAAACATTGCAAGGTTCTAATTAGTGTTTTAGTATTCTATCACTGGGACCTACGCTCTAAAAACCGAAGATACACCTTGACACAGCGTATGCAGTGCTGTAAACCACCGACGGATTGAATCCAATCGTTCATAGTGGTCAATCAAGTTGCGTTGTAGAGTGAAGTTTCCGTGCCTTGCCTTCTTTTGCTAATTCCATAGAAGGTTTAGTTGATTTTGGCGGAATCTGTTTCCAAATCTAAAACGAACCTGATAGTGTTCTTAATTTCTGCCATTACATAGTCTGAAAGTTTGCCAAGCCTCCGCTCAAGTCGAACCTTCTCTATAGAACCTAATCCCTGCACATTAACGTAAGATTGTTGATTAAGAAACCTCAACCTTGGAAGTGCTACCTCATACTGACTTTCTCTGTATTGGGTTGTTAAGGGGATATAGATTATTAGATTTCGTGGTGGATCTGGATCGTAACGCGATACCACAAGCACAGATCGGGGTCTCGCTGCTAAACCGAGGTCCGCCAACTAAAACTCACCGGGATACGAGTTCATCGAGTATATCCAAAACTTCCTGTTCTACAGCACGCGATCGCATTATATCCAACGCATCTTGGTCTGCAAGATCTAATGATTTCCAAAATTCGTTCCCTGACTGTCGCTGCAATATTCGGTTCCCATTCGCGTAACTTCGCGTCTAATCTTTCAGCTAACATATCCATCGGTCGTTCTCCATTGCTTTATTCATTCGTATTGGAAAAACAGATAATGTTTCCGTAACCAATCATTAAAATAATACAGCATTTAGGACGAAGAATGAAAAAAAGTATATCTGAAGAAGGTTCCTCTGGCACTTTCCCTTGTTCTTCGTAAACTTAAAAGTAGACCTCAAGTGATTTCCGCATCTCCTCTCGAAGTTCAACCACAGATGCCCCGTAGAATGTAATTATGTCTTGTGTATTAATCACTGTTCCGTGAAAGAGATCCATCTCCGGATCGAAGTCAACAACTCCGATATAACCTTTATATTCGATCATAGTCAAAAACAGTGCCTCCGTCATGGGACCGAGGCACTGTAAAAAAAGATATTTATACTAAAAACCGAGCTGCTTATTCACAATGTTCTTCAACGCTTCACCCTTCAGATACCGTTCCAAGTTATCTAAGAAAAACGCGGTGATACGGCGCATACGGTGCTGGGAACCACCCGCGGAATGTGGCGAAATAATAACGTTGTGAAAATCCCATAACGGACTGTCTTCCTGGAGCGGCTCAGTTTCAGTGACATCCAGGCCAGCGGCAGCGATTGTACCGGCTTCCAAAATCTCAATCAGATCCGGTTCGTTGACAATCGGACCGCGGGCGACGTTAATAAAGAACGCTGTCGGTTGCATCAGGGATAAGTTATCCTTATTGATAAGACCTCGCGTTTCCTCAGTCAACGGACACGCAATCATGACGACATCCACTTGACGCATCATGTTTGCAAGCTGATCCATCCCCATCAGTTCATCGACGGTATCCGGTTTATCGGTACGGTAGGCATCAACAGCCATAACGTACATGTCGAACCCTTTTGCGCGTTTCGCCATCTCCATCCCGATACCGCCCATCCCGACGATACCGATCTTGAACCCGTCAATCTCTATCATCGGCATGCTACGGCTGCCGCCCCATTGATGCTTATCCTGATTCCGAACAGATTCGTGGATACCGCGCGCCAAACCGAGCAGGAGCGCGAAGGCTTGGTCGGCGACGTGCGTTGCGTACAAGCCTGCAGCGTTCGTCAGAAGCACATCGCTTTGGCGGAGCGCGGGATACATGTGCCGATCCATACCCGCACTGGAGGATTGAATCCATTTGATGTTGGGCAGATGCGGGAAAAGGTCTTCACTGCAGTAGCCAAAGAAGACTTCAGCATCTTTGCCTTGCTCAATAAGTTCCTCGCGTGAACTCGGCGCAATGTATGTGTGTTCATCACCGATGATGCTCTCCAATCTCTGGCGGAGTTCACCTTCAACACGTCCTTGAAGTAAAATCTTCATAAAGTTCCTTTCGTTACGCGGTTTTTCGCTCTCAACAAGACTTTAAAAATTCGACAGATCTCTTTAGTCTCGGGTTTCAATCGAAACCTTTGGAATATAGACACTTTGTAAAGCGAACCGCTGGATATAAACGGAATACACCTCATCCTGTAAATCCTGGTTCAGACAATCACTGCCACGGCGGGGTTTCCGGTAACAATTCCTGAAACTCGTCAATCAACGCGTCCTCATAGGCGCCAGCGTACTGACCGCTAAAAAACTTTTCCATCGCTTCATCAAGGAAGAGCTGCCACGATGTGTCCTCGGCACCCGGATTAACAGGGAAGAACAACGCACCTACATCCTGTGCCGCTTTCAGGTCGCCGGGTGAATCACCGAGCATCAAGACGTGGTTTTCGGGATACCTGTCTTTCGTCGTTATCGTGAGATGCTCCGTTTTCGTACCCATCTCTTGACCGGCGATCAGCGCGACGTAGGTATCAATTTCGTGTTCATCCCATTCACGTTGGAGTGCTTCGTCCGGCGTAGCAGAGACAACAATAACATCCGCTTTGCTTTGCAGCCGTTGCAATGTCTCTCGGACACCGGGAAACGGGGGGAGGTTATAGACAATCTCAGCAACACTTTCATTCACGCCGAGGCTCCATTCCATCACCTGATTCAGTTCATCGAATCTCTCGCCAGTGGCATTGTCAATCGCGGTCTGTAGTGCAGGGTTACCAAGTTTCGTCTCTGTTTCCGACCATTCGCGTAGGTAGGGAAGTTCTGGCACTGCGACACCCATCTTCTGCACGAGCGACATCTCGCGTAAGAAATCGCACACCAGCAGGATCGCCTTGAAGCGATTTGTGCCGCGTGTCTTTGAGTAGAGATTCACAAAATCCCATGCCTGATGTACTTGTCGTGAGATGGATGCCAAGCCGAAATGCTTGACGAGGTTCACGCTGAAGCAGTCGTTGTGTTTGACCTCCATGCTATTAAAAACGCAACCGTCCGAATCGATGCCGACGAAAAACTCGTGCTGCGGTTCAAAATCGTAGAGTGCTTGCTGGGGTCCTTGCGTCATTTTTTAATTTTATCTTGCGGAAGAACAACGTGCGTCAAGACTTCGGCGCGCCGTTCTCAAATCCGCCCTCCATTTTATTGCGGGCTTACGGGTCCGATTGTAGGCCGGAACTCCGATTCCCTACAGAATAACTTCAATCAACAATGATTTCCGGGCGACCTTCAAGCATCCATTCGGTATGGAATACCGTCGGCTCGCCATCTTTTCCGAGAATCGTGTTCCCGTCTGCATCGAGTTTATGGTAGGTGTGTGCGCCGAAGTAGTCGCGCATCGCTTGGATGAGGTTCGCGGAGAGTCTGCCGCTGCGGTAGCTATCGAAATAGGCTAAAGCGGAACTAAATGCCGGGATCGGGACACCAAGTTGTGTGGCGGTGCCGATGACGTTCCGCCAGTTCGGTTGTGCCGCTTCAATCACGCCTCGGAAATAGGAATCGAGGAGAAGATTTGGAAGCGCGGGATCCCGCTCAAATGCTTCAGCGATCCGATGCAAGAATTTTGCGCGGATGATACATCCACCACGCCAACCCAAACTGATTTGACCGAGATCCAAATTCCACCCAAATTCTTCGCTGGCTTCCCGCATTAAAGCGAAACCTTGGGCATAAGAGCAAATTTTCGCTGCGTAAAGGGCATCGTGAATCGCCTTCAGTGCTTCATCTCGGTCGCCTTGGAATGCTCCAGTGGGACCTTGAATAACCTGCTCCGCGGCAACACGTTCGCTTTTGACGGCGGAGATACACCGCGCAAAAACCGCCTCCGCTATCGTCGGTGCAGAGATACCGAGATCCAGTGCTGAGATACTCGTCCATTTGCCGGTACCTTTTTGTCCCGCTTGGTCCAGTACAACATCTACAAAAGGCGTGCCAGTACTGTCAAGTTGTGTGAAGATGTCAGCAGTGATTTCGATGAGGTAAGAATTTAGTTCACCGCTATTCCATTCGCTGAAGACCGCGTGCATTTCTTCAGCGTTCATTCCCAAAATGCCTTTCATCAAGGAATAGGCTTCGCATATTAGTTGCATATCGCCGTATTCGATGCCGTTATGCACCATCTTGACGTAATGCCCCGCGCCGTCAGGTCCGATGTAGGAACAGCACGGCGTTCCGTCTACCTGCGCCGCAATCTTCGTGAAAATGGGTTCCACGAGTGCGTACGCTTCGGCTGAACCGCCCGGCATCATCGCTGGTCCTTTGAGCGCGCCTTCCTCGCCGCCGGAGATACCCGTGCCGATAAACAGAATACCCTGTTCGGCTAACGCCGCATGTCGGCGGACCGTATCATTAAAGTTGGAGTTCCCACCGTCGATAATCAAATCGCCTTTTGAGAGGTGTGGAACGAGTAATTCGATAAAAGCATCGACAGGTTCCCCCGCTTTCACCATCAAGATAATTTTGCGGGGGCTGTCGAGTTTCTCAATTAGTTCAGGTATAGAATGTGTACCGGTGATATTTTTGCCGTTTGCTGCACCCGCGATGAAATTGTCAACGCGTGAGACAGTACGGTTAAAGACCGCCACCTCAAAACCTTTGCTTTCCATGTTCAGTGCAAGGTTTTCGCCCATCACTGCTAATCCGATGAGTCCAATATCTGCCGCCAAATCTGTTTCCTCCTATGGTAGTGTGTATTTTGCATATCATACACTGCAGGAGGGAATGATGTCAAATATATTTTTCGGAAAGGCTGTCAGTAGTCGACTATCCGCAAACTTGATTAAACACATATCCAACATTTTCGTCAAAATAAACAATAACGACGCGCGGTTTGCCTGCCGGAAAGGAGTCCCACCATTCGCAGTTTACTCGGTCTCAAGAAGTATGTCATTCGGTATCGGTACGCTATCATCATCAGTTTCTGCCTCGTTCTTGTGACAAACGTGCTCCTGCTGATTAGCCCAAAGATCATGGAGATGGTTGTCGATGAGTTAGCACTCGCGTGGAGAAGCCAGTATGACCCAACTTATGTGGGAGAAACCTTTACGATATCCTCAGGACGGATTCTCTTTTTCGCGATGCTGATTTTTGGGATCGCGCTCGTTGGCGGTACCCTGCGTTTCATCCAACGCTACACCATCCAAGGTGTCGCACGGCAGATGGAGTTTCACCTCCGGGCGGACTTCTTCCTCCATCTCCAGAAACTCTCGGCAGCATATTACGATAACGTCCGCACCGGCGACCTGATGACGCGTGCAACCAGCGATCTAAACGCCATCAGAATGGTGCTGAGTAGTGCTGTCATGTATACAGCAGACGCAATCGTATTTTTTGGTCTCGCACTCACCATTATGCTGCGTATTGATGTAACCTTGACGCTCGTCGTACTACTCCCTTATCCAATGCTCGCCATCTTGATTCGATTTCTTGGAAAACGGTTGCATACCCATTATGAGGGTATCCAAGAGGCCTTCTCAACACTGAACACTAAAGTACAAGAAAATTTGTCCGGTGTCCGTGTTGTCAAGGCGTATACACTTGAGGCAAGCGAAATTGAACACTTCCAAGAACTGAATCAAGAGTTTGTTGACCGTAACCAGCGGCAGATCCGATTGATGACCTTCTTTTTCCCGCTTTTTCGCTTTTTGCCGGGCATCGGCATTGCCGTCCTTCTTGGGATGGGTGGACTCCGCGTTGTTAATGGCGAAATGTCGCTCGGTACTTTCGTAGCGTTCAACGCCTATCTCATGATGCTCATCCGTCCGATGATCACGCTCGGTTTTATCGTCAACACCTTTGAACGGGGTGCAGCGTCTATGGGGCGCATCCAAGCGATTTTCAATGAGAAGCCGGAAATCTTTGATGGTGAGCAGGTGAAATGGGGGATCAAAGATATTGAAGGTGAAATCGAATTTAGAGACCTTAATTTTGCGTATCCCGATGGAACGCCTGTGCTTAAGGGCATCAACCTGAAAATTGAACGCGGTAAGACACTCGCAATTATCGGCGGGACAGGATCCGGGAAATCCACACTGATCAATCTAATTCCACGCATTCGCCAAGCAAAACGTGGCACCGTCTTTGTTGATGGCGTAGATATTCAGGATATACCGTTAAATGTTCTCCGATCCAGCATCGGGGTAGTCGAGCAGGAACCGTTTCTTTTCTCTGACTATTTGCAAAACAATATCGCCTACGGTCTTGAAACACCAGAGGCGGCACAGATAAGAGACGCGGCACACACCGCAGATCTCCTCGAACAGATTGAGGAGTTCCCAGACGGGTTAGAAACACTCCTCGGTGAACGCGGATTGACAATTTCGGGAGGACAACGCCAACGGAGCGCACTTGCACGTGCGATTATCATTAAACCGAAAATTCTGATTCTTGACGACGCATTCGCAAATGTGGATACCCAAACAGAAGACACGATTCTCAGTAGGCTCACCGAAATTATGAAGGATCGCACGACAATCCTCATCTCACACCGTATCTCTACCGTCAAGGACGCCGATCACATCGTCGTTCTTGATGAGGGCAGCATTGTTGAGGCAGGCACGCACGAACAACTCCTCGAACAGAACGGGATTTACGCTGGTATTTATGAAACACAACTCCTACAAGAGGAACTTGAGGAACTGTAACCGGCACAACTATAGGCGCGCTTTGTAAGCACGCCAAGCGACAACCTATTATCAAAGGAGGTATCCACCTGTGTTTGGCATGGGAGGCGACCTATACGAATATAGCGATGAGGAGCAAGACCTCGGAAAAGTTTATGACCGGGTATTGATGAAACGCCTTCTGGCGTACCTCAATCCGTATAAATTCCAGCTGCTCATCATCGGATTTCTCATGGTGGGGAATACGCTTTCGCAACTGGCGGGCCCGTTTCTGATGCAGCTCGCTATTGACGACTACATTACCCGCGGCGTATCAGAAGGGTTAAGCCCTGCTATATTAGAGGGATTAATTACTATCGTTATTTTTTTCGTGTGCGCATTGATCAGCGAGTTCGTGTTTAGTTACTTTGAAGAGTATCGCACACAGATGATCGGACAACATGTGATGCACGATCTCCGCCAGACACTCTTTGCACATTTACAACGCTTGGACGTGCAGTTTTTTGATAAAAATCCGGTTGGTAGATTGATGACCCGCGTGATGGGAGATGTTCAAGTCCTCAATGAACTCTTTTCTTCCGGTGTGATTACGGTTTTTGCGAACCTGCTCCGCATCTTCGGAATTGTCGTTGTGATGATCCTCTATAATTGGAAACTTGCACTCGTGACATTCGCCGTGATCCCTATCATCTTCGGTGCGACGCTCGTTTATCAGATCTATTCGCGTCGTGCGTTCCGAGAACAACGTAAGCAGCTTGCAAGAATCAACGCCTTTTTACAAGAAAACATCGTCGGGATGACAACGATGAAGCTGTTCGCGCAAGAACGACGGAGCCATCTCCGGTTTAATGAGCGAAACCGACGATACCTCGCTGCCAACCTGAAAAGCATCTTCTATTTTTCGATCTTTCACCCACTGATAGAGGTAGCAGCATCACTCGCAACGGCTGTGATTATCTGGTACGGCGGTGGACAAATCGTGCAAAACGCGCTGACCTTCGGGGGCCTGGTGATGTTTATCCGCTACGCTGAACGCTTCTTCTGGCCCATCCGCGAACTGAGCGAAAAATATACTATCTTCCAAAACGCGATGGCATCCTCGGAACGGATTTTCCAACTCCTTGATACGCAACCGACGATCATTTCTGCAGCCCC
>JAGFCB010000107.1 GCA_022394775.1 Candidatus Poribacteria bacterium | reverse complement strand
CATATAGCGCATCTATTAGTGCTCACGGATCTGCGCGGCGTATTCAGTCACGGCACCCAACAAACGCCCGGATACGTAGGCATGATGCTCGACGGCAAAGTAAACCCACGTCCAAACGTCCGCTGCATTAACGAATCCCCAACAACAGCCGTCTACGACGGCGACGGCGGCATGGGACATTTCGCCTCGTATCACGCCGCACAGGCAGCGGTCGAAAAAGCCAAAGAGTTAGGATTAGGTGCCGCAACGAGTCGGAACCACTTCCATTTCGGGAGTGCTGGTAAATATACACGACTTGCACTTGAAGCGGACTGCGTCGGATTTGCAGTCTCCTGTCACCGTTTTCGGCACGGTCCCGGCGGTTCGATCGCCACCGCAACCGGTGCTTCACCGATGAGTTTCGCGATCCCCGCAGGCGACCAGCCCCCGATAGTCGTCGATATGGCAACCGGTATTGATGCCAAACTGCCTTTAGAAGAAGCGTTTGCCCAGAGTCCCGCCGCGTTCTTCAAGATGTTAGGTTTGAGTCATGTAAGCCATGCACTCGGCGGATTTATGGCAGGCATCTGGCTGTTCGATAAGCCACCAGATCCGCCAACAATCTGGGAAGGTGCCAATCAAGGCGCGTTCATTGCAGCGATTGATATTTCCCAATTCCGACCTATTGACGAGTATAAAGCGGAGATCGACCAACACATCCACGATGCACGACAGATGCAACCCGCACCCGGTTATGACCGAGCAGACCTACCCGGCGGCTTAGAATGGGAGCGTGAACAGGAATGGGCTGACATCGGCATCCCGATTGGTGAAAGGCATCAAGCACAGTTAAAAACAGTTGCTGAACGCGTCGGCATTCCACTTCCATTTTAAAAGTAGTAGGCACACGCCGTGTGCCGCAACGCATTAAAAAATATGAATACAAACAACATAGAAGATCGAAATATTGTGATTATTGGCGGCGGTACCGCTGGGTTCGCCGCAGGTATTTATACATCTCGTGCAATGCTTGAACCTGTTCTTATCACAGGGGACGCACTCGGTGGACAACTCTCCTTAACACTCGACCTCGAGAACTACCCGGGTTTCTTCGGCGACGAAGCAGGTGTCTTCATACAAGGCATGCAAGAACAGGCGGAAAAGTTCGGTACCGAAGTCCAATTTGACACCGTAACAGCCGTTGACTTCTCGCAACACCCGTTCGCCGTCACGACTTATGAGAAAGAATACCGCGCGAAATCCGTGATTATCTGCACAGGCGCCTCACCGCGTACACTCAACATCTCCGGTGAAGCAGAATACGGCGGACGTGGTGTCTCTTACTGTGCAACGTGCGACGGGTTCTTCTTCCAAGATCAACGGCTTATTGTCGTTGGTGGCGGCGATGCAGCCTTAGAGGAAGGCATCTTCTTAACCAAATACGCCTCCGAGGTCTACATCGTCCATCGACGGGATCAACTCCGCGCAAGTCAGATTATGCAGGAACGCGCCTTCAAAAACGACAAAATCAAATTCATCTGGGACACTGTCGTCGAAGAGATTAACGGCGACGCAGACAAAGTGACCGGCGCGACCCTCAAAAATGTCAAAACCGGTGAAACGCAACTCTTCCCGATTGACGGTGTGTTCATCTTTATTGGACATATCCCGAACACAGAACTGTTCACAGATGTCATACATACAGACGACCAAGGCTATATCGTCGTCGACGAGATGCAGCGCACAAATATAAACGGGGTCTATGCCGCAGGCGATGTTCACGATCATGTGTTCCGTCAAGCGATTACCGCTGCAGGTGCAGGCGCCGCAGCCGCGATTGCCGCCGAAAAATTCGTCGCAGAACTGGAAAATCGCGCCTACCCAGGAAATTAACGAATTTCGCACATCTGAAACAAAGTGGAAACAGGATTTAAGAAAAGGATGTCAAATGCCAAACCCCTCTGGTTTAACCGCAAGGAAAGTTAGAAATAGAGAAAGACTCGCGCTCGGTTTAGATTCAAGCACGCAAAGCCTCTCTGCCGTCGTCATTGATATAGACACAGCAGAAAAGTGCTTTGAACACTCGCTTGATTACCGCGCCGACGCGCGCCTCAACCACTTCGGTATCGGAGAGGATTATATCTTACCACCACGTGAAGAAGGCGAAGCCGAACAACCACCGTTGATGTATCTTGCCTCACTCGATGCCTTGTTCGCTGATATGCGCGCGGCAGGTGTGCCGCTTGCATCTATCCGCCTCATCAATACGTCAGGACAACAACACGGACACGTCTATCTCAACAGCGACGCAGAAATACTTTTCGCACAACTCGCAAACGTTCAAAACGCCAGAGAAACGACTATACCCGACCTGCAAACTCTACTCAAAGACGCATTCGCATATCCGAACGCGCCCATCTGGATGACAGCGAATACCGTCACCCAAACTGATGCCGTCCGAAACGGTGTTGGTGGGAAAGCAGAGATGATTAACCTTTCAGGCTCCGATGCGCCGCTTCGGTTCACGGGAACTGTCGTCCGGCGTGTCGCGGAACAGTTTCCCGAAGCCTACACTGCAACCGCAAAAATCCAGTTGATTAGCAGTTTTATCCCAGCAGTGCTAACCGGTAATGCAAACGTACCTATCGATTATGGAAATGGATGCGGCATGTCGCTCATGAACTATCGCGCCAAGACGTGGGATCCAGCGTTATTAGGCGCGACCGCGCACGGATTATCTGGCGGTGTAGAAGCACTTCAGTCAAAATTGCCGACACTCGCGCGTCCGGATGCTGTTGTCGGAACCCTCGCTGCGTATTACATAGAAAAATACGGTTTTGATGGACGCTGTGCCGTCATCGCGGGGTCCGGGGACAATCCGCAAGCGAAAGTCCCCGTCGCTGGCGACCTACTGAGTCTCGGTACCAGTTTCGTCAACATGGTGTCAACTGATGGAGAAATGCTTGATCCAGAAGGGTTCGCCAACGCTATGTATGACGGCATCAATCGTCCTTTTATGTTCGGATGCCGTACAAACGGTGCTATGGTATGGGATGCTGTGAGAAATAATTACGGTTTAACAAAAGAGGAATACGCCCCCGCAGAGGCAACTTTGAAACAGACAGCACCCGGACAGTTTCTGACATTCTGGCAACCAAAAACCGAGTCTTTTCCGGTCTCCGGCGCATTCGACTTGATCCGTTCCAATACACAACCGACGTTAGCTGAAGATTACACCGGTATCATTGAGACAAGCCTCGCCGCTGTTTACATCTACTCTGCTGTCTTCACGAAGCAGACACAAGCACCGCTGTTCGTAACGGGTGGCGCGACCGATAGTCCTGAGATCATGCGGCGCGTTGCCGGGATTTGGAATAGACCGACACTTCCAGTAGAAAAAGGCGGCGCAGCACTCGGCACAGCCGTCGCAGGAATCAAGGCACTCCACGACGCAGAAAACGAACCTTTTGACATTGAAACGTTCAGTGCATCTGTCCTGAAACGCGGTGAACCGATCCAGCCACGTCCCGAAGATGTTGCTGCCTATCACGGTGAAGGACAATATCTCCAACGGTTCCGTGAGAAATACGAACAGATTATGGCAGAGCATCCGGTTTAATAGTAGTAGGCAGACTTTGCTCTGCCGTTCACAAAAAAAATGAACAAACAATTAACACATTTCGACGAAAAAGGCAATACACGGATGGTGGATGTCGGTGGTAAGGAAGAAACACTGCGCATCGCTATCGCCCAAGGATATATTACTGCCCGTCCTGAAACACTTCGATTAATTGCTGAGCAAAAAATGAAAAAGGGCGATGTTTTAGAAGTCGCACGGCTTGCGGGTATCATGGCAGCAAAACGCACGGGTGAGTTAATTCCGCTGTGCCATCCGCTCGCGTTGACTTCAATTCGCGTCGAACTCGCAATCGCAGATGATGATAGACCACGCATCGAGATTGAAGCAGAAATCCAGACAATTGGTCGTACAGGTGTAGAGATGGAGGCACTTACTGCTGTGTCAGTCGCGGCATTGACCGTCTACGATATGTGTAAAGCCGTAGACAGAGAAATGGTCATCGGTGATGTCAAACTTGTGAAAAAGACGGGTGGGAAAAGTGGTGATTTTATAGCTGATGCTGAGACGCAGCTACCTTAAAGAGGACATACAGATGCAGAAGAAAACTCGCCAAACATTCATTCTGATTCTCTCAACGCTTCTAATTTCTACAACAGCATTCGCGGCAGATTACGTGCTGATTATCGGCGGTGCTGCCGGCGAGAAATCCTTTTATGATGCCTTCTGGAGTGCCACCTCTCGGTTCCATCAACTGCTTACCGACGAATATGGGTATACCTCAGAGCAAATCACCTTTCTCTTTGAAGATATGGGGGTGTCAGGTGAGACGGAACTTGTTGACACTGAATCAAAACGTGAGCAGGTTTTAGCAGCGTTCACCCGACTCGCTGAGACGGTTCAACCCTCAGATCAATTTCTGCTCTTCATGCTCGGACACGCATCCCGTACTGGTAAAGGCAGTGTAAAGTTCAATTTACGCGGGCGAGACATTAGCGAAACAGAATATGTGACGCTCATTAACAGCATCCCCGCCGAGCGTCAAATTTTAGTCTTTGGGTTCCCTTATAGTGGTAAACTCGTGCCGCAACTCAGCAAGTCAGGACGCATCATTATCACCTCAAACTCACCAAATGAGGGTTACTCGCTACAAGCCGGATTTGGGAGTGTCTTCGTTGATGCCTTTTCTGCCGCAGCAAACGATACCGACAGAAACGGCGACATCTCTCTGTTAGAAGCGTTTCTCTCCCTACAAGCACGGACGAAGGATTTCTATGAAAGAGATGGGAATGTCCAATCTGAACACCCGCACCTTGATGATAACGGCGACGGCAACGCTACCCGAAACCTAACAATCGTCCGAGAAGAAACAGATGACGGCACACTCGCCGAAAAAACGTTCTTGGGAACACGACGCTCGGCTTTACAAAGTCCACCGCCCGAACCAGAGGTTTTAACTGACGCGCAAAACCCACAGCCGCGCACGCCACCATCTTTCACCGATGCAGTGCCTACTGTGCCATCCGAAACCGACGAACGCCAGCCTGAACTTAGAAAGCCGGAGGGTTCTATCGCCTCCCAGAACCACGAGAATCGCAACTCATCACTGCCGTACAATTATATTAGCGAAGCAGACGAACAAGCGATCCAAACAGCGATTGAAAACCTACCCTCTCAAGAAGCATTCCCTGATGATGGTGCCGTCATTCTTTGGGACAGTGTTGATATCAATATCGATGAAAAGAGTCGCTACATCTACTCGACACGACGGGTTGCCAAAATCTTTAATGAAGATGGCAGAGACCTTGCTGAGGTTAGCATCCCCTATATGCGCGGCAGAGACGATGTTACGATCCATCATGCCCGAACCTTGACCCCTGACGGCAAAATCGTTGAACTCAATACAGACGAAATTATACGCAATGTACCACCACCGAGTGCTGTGGACGCCGGGTTGTACGTTGACGCACGTTTGATGTACTTCACACTCCCCGCAGTTAGCGACGGCTGTATCATAGACTACGCCTACTCCACGAACAACCTTGGACACGTCATGCGCGGTGAATTTTGGCGGCAAGTCTATTTTCAAGGGCAGCAGCCCGTACAATATTATCGCTTCACAGTACACATTCCGAAGAAAAAGCAGCTCTATTATCAGGTATCAGGGGCACCCGCGGCCACCACAGATACCCAATCAAATCGCACTTTCCTTGACATTAAACCCACAACGACAGAAAATAACTATACTCGCACTTATATCTTTGAAACGCGAGATGTACCCCCACTAAAAGACGAATACCTGATGCCCGCACCGCAAGACCTCGCCTATAATATCAGCATCTCCTCCCTCGATTCTTGGGATAAACTGGCGACGTGGTATGCAACACTGATTCGGGAACAGGATGAGATTACACCTAAAATCACTGAAAAGACAACGCAGCTGCTCAGCGGTGCCTGGTCCCGAAAAGAAAAAATAAAACGGCTTTATGAATACGTCGCAACAAACATCCAGTATCTCGGCTTTGAACTCGGTATTTGGGCGATTAAACCCTATCCGGCTGACTTTGTCTTAGAAGTCAGTAAAGGGGACTGTAAAGACAAAACAACGCTCCTTTCTACAATGCTCGCATCTGAAGGTATTAACTCCTATCCTGTTCTCATCTCCGCGGGGGATATGCGGGGTGTCAACGCCCATCTTCCCGATGGCGGTGCTGAGGTCGAGGCGGTCCCGTCGCTCGCTTATTTCAATCACATGATCCTTGCCGTCGAAGGCGACAAAGACGGTGAATTCATCTGGCTCGATCCGACAGCCGAGACGTGTGCATTCGGGGATCTACCCGCCGGCGATCAAGACAGATGGACACTGATTATCAACCCGCGTTTAACAGAGGACAAAACCGATAACGGTGCGGATAGCGGTATGCAGAACGAACTCTACCGCTTTCAAAAAAGCCCTGCTCTGGATGCAAAGTCAAATCTCAAACGGGTTCACACGCACGTCAAGGTGAAAAAAGATCTGAGTGTTTCTGTCCGTCAAGAATTAACGGTTACAGGGAGTTTCAACATGAAACTCCGTAGCCAACTCAGATACCTCCAGACCGCTGAAGAAAAATCGGAGTTCTTACACAAAGCGTTGGAATTGGACGCTCGCGCCAAAATAGAGGATTTCAAAGCCTCCAAACTTTCGGAACTGGAGGGCGAATTGAAAGTTGAACTCACGTGGAGTTGTAACGAATATCTCTACGCGATTGGCAGCCAGTTCGTGCTTGAGTTACCACTCGTCAAGCATCCTTATGCCGAATTACTGAGCGAGGAACGTCGAATGTATCCCGCTGCGCTCGGCAAGGCACTCACCCTTGAGGATAAAATCACTGTCAGTACGGAAGCACCTTTTCAGATAGATATTGTCCCTGAGGAACAGACCCTAAAAACCGATGTTGCCGAAATCCAACTCCGATACGCTAAATCCAAACGTAAAGCCGAAATGCATCAGACAATCCGTTTCCTGACCCCAAGGGTCACACCGGATGCCATCTTGCATCTCAAAGATGTCGTCAGAATCGCTTCAAACCGAGGTACAAAACGGTTCATATTAACGCAAGAGTTTTAATAGTTGTCAGTTATTAACGCTACTGATGGGTTGACTGATAGTAGTCATGTCTCTGGAATGTAACCTGCTTATTTTGAAAATTTACCGTACAGATTCCCGAACCCAGTTGGAACTGACCGAAAACCTGCCAGAAACGTAGTGGAGGGCAGCTCAGGAGGCCATAATTAAAAAGATGCCAGCAACAGAAGAAGTTAAAGCAATAGAAGAGTTAATAGAAAGCCAAGAATTAATCTTGGCGCAACTCAAAAAAGTGATCGTTGGGCAAGAGGAAGTTGTCAATCAGATGTTGATGGCACTTTTTGCTGGAGGGCACTGCCTGTTAGAAGGTGTTCCTGGGCTTGCCAAAACCCTTATGATTCGGACTTTGGCGCAAATCCTGAACTTGAAATTCAAGCGAATCCAGTTCACCCCGGACCTCATGCCTGCCGACATCACCGGCACGGATGTGCTTGAGGAAGACCGAACAACTGGACACCGCTCCATTCGGTTCATTCAAGGTCCGATTTTCGCGAATATCCTCCTCGCTGATGAGATTAATCGGACACCTCCGAAAACGCAAGCCGCGCTCTTGGAAGCGATGCAGGAGTATCACGTTACCGCCGGCGGCAACGAATTTCAACTGGAACAACCCTTCTTCGTACTCGCAACACAAAACCCGATTGAGCAAGAGGGAACATACCCGCTCCCAGAGGCACAGCTGGATCGGTTCATGTTCAAAATCGTTATCGACTACCCGACAGAAGCCGAAGAAACAGACATCGTTTCGGCTACAACTGGCGCGGAGATTCCTGAACTCGAAACTGCGCTGTCCGGACATGCGATCGTCGCACTCCATAATATCGTGAGACGTGTCCCGGCCGCTGATAACGTTGTGCAATATGCCGTGAAAATCGCGCGCGCGACCCGCCCGAAAGAGGAAGATGCCCCCGATTTCGTTAAACAGTGGGTACGCTGGGGCGCGGGACCCCGTGCTGGGCAATACCTCATCCTCGGCGCGAAAGCCCGAGCGATCCTACGCGGACGCTTCAACGCATCTTGTGAAGACGTGAAATCTGTCGCCTCTTCAGTCTTACGCCATCGGGTCCTAACCAACTTCCACGCTGAAGCCGAAGGCGTTGACTCCGACACCATCATCCAACGCTTACTCGACACGGTCCAAGAACCCGCTGCAAGGTTGTAGTATTCACGGTAAACAATATGTCGGTAGCGCGGTTTACAACCGCGCCATCAATCGTCTCTTCCCGTAGGAGCGATCTCCTGGTCGCGACTTCCCACTGACCCTTCGCGAAACCTTCAAAGTCCCCCTGATAAGGGGGATTTAGGGGGTTAGAACCAGACACCAAAGGTGTCCAAATAATTCTAAACCCACCATAAATAATCGCGAGGCAAAGATGACATCATGCCAACAGTCTCAGTCATCATCCCAGTTCTTAACGAAGAAGATGCCATCGCCAAAGTCATCGCCGATATTCCGCAAACGGTGCGAACACTTGACGAACAGAACGAAGCCACAGTCCAAGAAATCATCGTCGTTGACAACGGTTGCACAGACAACACCTCCGCAATCGCCGAACAGAACGGCGCGCGGGTTGTAACCGAACCGCAGCGCGGATACGGACACGCTTGTCTCGCAGGCATCGCCGCACTTGAGACATCTGTACCCGATATCGTCGTCTTTCTCGATGGCGACTACAGCGACTATCCAACCGACATGTCGCAACTCCTACACCCCATCCTCGAAGGCAGCGCCGCACTCGTCATCGGTGCCAGAACCCAAGGCAACGCAAAAGAAGCGTTATTACCGCAAGCACGTTTCGGCAACTGGCTCGCCTGCTTCTTAATACGACACTTCTTCGGTGTCCGTTATACAGACTTAGGTCCCTTCCGAGCCATCCGATACGCTGACCTACTCGCCCTAAACATGCAAGACAAAACCTTCGGCTGGACAGTCGAGATGCAGCTGAAAGCCGCGAAACAAGGAATCCCTGCATGCGAAGTCCCCGTCCGGTATCGCAAGCGCATTGGCACCTCCAAAATCACAGGTACGTTCACAGGCACCCTCAAAGCAAGCTACAAGATCCTCACCACCCTCATCTACCACCGCTTCTTGGCATAAAATAGAAAACAAAATCCACGGCATCTTCGACGATAGAGTCATTCAATTTTCAAATTGTCTGAATCGCGGATTATCGCGGAGGACGCGGAGGACGCCGATTTTCGTGTTTAGGGATGCCAAAATCATAAGGGAATTTAGCTGTTTTCCAGAGAATTGAATGGCCCTATCTTCAGCGAATGGGTGTGTAAAGTTTTTGGCAGCATATTGCTTTTTTCCAAGCCGACAGGTTGCGGACATAGCACTCCGCTGGAGTGCAAGAGAAGCGCGCTATCGGTTTCTATAGATATATTGCTCCGCTGGAGCAAAGAAACTTCTCGGAGGTCGCAGTTCTCCTCACGCCAGAGGCGTGATATATCTATAGGGGTAGATGTTAACGATAAAGGCACTCCAGCGGAGTGCTACGTCTTAGATCGCTCCGATATAGTAACGCTGCCAAAATATTTACACACCCATTGGTCAGAGTCATTCGGTTTTCTGTTGGTTTTACAGATAGTGTGTTCGGATAGAAGACTATTGAAAGCGGCATTCTCTGTTATTTGTTATCGCTATTTTGCTTGAAAGGGGTTGGATCATGAAAATAAAAGTGCTTTTGCGTTGGCTTAAGGCAGCTTTGGTCTTGGGTTTCGTTTGGAGTTTGACATTTACAGCCGCAGCCCAGAATTATTATCCAGCAGAAGTCGGCAATATCTGGGTTTTAGAGAACGCAGATGCTGAAGAACGACGTACCTATAGCCTTGAAGGACCCGAAACGGTTAACGGGACAGAGGTCATCACCTTGAAAATTGAAATAGAAGAACTTAGCACTGGAGACGTTGTTGATACTGACAAATATTTCTTGACTGTCGGCAGCGAAGCCATTAAACTCCACGGAACTGTCTTCGAGGAAGCCGCCATCAACGGCACCGTGACAGCGGATTTTCCAACGCCTGCGACTTTTTTTCCGTTACACTTAGCATTGGGCGATAAGTGGCAGATAATTGCAGACGCAAAAGTCAAAACAGGCTTTCTGACAATGGACGGAAAAAGCACCACTAATTTAGAAGTTGTTGGGTTTGAGGACCTTGAGACACCCGCCGGAACCTTCCAGAATTGTGCGAAGGTTGAATTGGCGTTAACGTTCTCTACCGATGGCCTCATAAAGATAAATCTTGAGTCGACAACTTACCAGTGGTTAGCCCCTGATATAGGTCCTGTTCAATATCAAAATAGTGCCGGCTTCCTCTTTCGTTTAACAAGCACCAACTTACCAACTGAGCCTGAGGAACCTGATCCTACAGAGGAAGAGGTTACAACCGAACCACCTCCCGAAGAAGACCCTATGCCTGAACCGCCTCCTGAGGAAGACCCTATGCCTGAACTGTCGCCTTATGATGTGAACGCCGACGGTGTTGTGAATATCTTGGACCTCACTTTTGTCGCCGCGCGTTTGGGTGAAATGGATCCCGAAGCAGACGTAACGGGTGATGGTATCGTTAACATTTTGGATTTAGTGAGCATCGCCCAGAATTTCAGCAGTTAACCTTATGTTGTTTAGTTTTACGCGCCAAATCCGCTTTGGCGTTTTTTCAATAGGAACTACCACAAATTATCTGTAACCTTGAATTCAATTTAGGTGTTATATTTTTTTAGGACTTACGCAGCCTCCTTGCAGGCGGGGTTTCAAACCCCGCCTGCGGTGATAGGTAAGGGGGTTTTGAAACCCCGCAGAGTGCATCGGATGTCCGTTATTATGGAAAAATGCGTAAATCCTATTTTTATTGATAATGTAGTAAAATTGAGTCGTTATCACACGGAATTTGGAATAAGTCAATATGGTAAACTTGAAAGTGGTATTAGTCGTGATTGTCATTGCTATTCTGGCGATGGCAGTCGGAATGTGGTTTGGGTACCGGTATGTATCCGAACAGGAGGAGATCTCGCCAGAAGGACACCATGAACCTTCTGATACCGCGTTACCGCGCCACAATCAGCCGCTCATGCTTGCTGTGCCTCCAGCGAAAATCCCGTAGAGATAGCTTTCTATAAACATCGTTCAATTTCATGTTTTTTGAAAAAGGAGTTCTAAATTATTATGAAAATTCCCAAATTTACATCTTGGCTGAAACCGATCTTGGTATTAAGCATTGTCTGTAGTTTCGCACTTCCAGCAATGGCACAAAATTATTATCCATCAGAGGTCGGTAATATGTGGGTTCTCTTGAGTACCGACGGGGCAGAGCGACGCACTTATGCCCTTGAGGGCCCCGAAACTGTTAACGGTCAGGAACTTATCCTCCTGAATATCATCAAGGAGACAGTCGGAACAGACACAGTCGCGTTTGACAAGTCCTGGGTAAGTATTGATGAAGATGGTAATCAGTTACTACATCAAGTTGCCTTTGACCGAGGGGCATTTGGCATCGCCGAGGCGACTTATGATCCACCAGCTACTAATTTCCCCGCCGCGCTACCTATAGGACAGACGTGGGTGGTTGTGACGGAAACAGTACTAAAACTGGTGGGAGCAGCGACCACTACCAGCACTTTAGAGGTTGTTGCAATTGAGGACGTTGAAACCCCGATCGGCGTATTCAAAGACTGTGTTAAGGTGGAGATTAATCGAAAAGCCGTCACGGCACTTACAGTTCTGCGTGAGAATGAGATCCTATGGCTTGCACCTGATGCGGGACCCGTCAAATTCCAGGATACAAACGGAATTGTTTTTGATTTGGAAAGTTACACCTTAGTTGAACCTGCCCCTGAAGTTGAACCTGTCGCTGAGGAGATGCCGCCTGCTGAGGAGGAAACCGAGATTGAAACACCCGCGGAACCAACGGTTGAGGAACCAAGCGGTGATGGTGGTGTGGGTATAGTACCCAATTATTATCCCTCGGAGATTGGGAACACCTGGGTTTTCCAGAGTACCGACGGGACTGAGCAGCGGACCTATACACTTGAGGGTCCCGCAGACCTTGATGGCGAAGAACTTATCACACTGAAAATATCTACTGAAACCCTCGGGGCAAGCGAGGTTGACATTGACAACTACTTTGTATCTGCGCGTGATGGGGGACTTGTACTGCATCGAAGTGTCACAGACGAAGGCGCATACGGCATCGCAGAGGCGACTTTTGATCCGCCTGTTACTTTTTTCCCAGCCCTATTACCAATAGGACATACATGGGAAATTGTAACAAACACTGAATTAGAAATAGCGGGTCCAGTAACGAGTACCAGTACTATAACAGTTGTCGCATTTGAGGATGTCGAAACCCCGGCTGGCACATTTGAAGATTGTGTGAAGCTTGAGATCAAGGCGAAAAGCGTTAGCGCGCTTATCGTTATACGTGAAACTTCTTATCAATGGCTGGCACCGGATATCGGTCCGGTTAAATATCAGAATAATCAAGATATTGTATATGAACTGCAAAGTTACAACTTAGTTGAGGCACCAATTACTGAAGAAGATCCGACAACACCCGTTGTCGAAGAACCTGTGGTAACCAAGACCTTCGGCTTTGATCTCACGCTGGAACCCGGTTTGAATATGATTTCTGTCCCGTTGATGCCGGAAGAGCCCTACACTGCGAAATCGTTAGCAGAAATGTTAGAGGCAACCCTTGTTATCCGATTAGATGTGTCAACTCAGAATTTTATTGCTTATACTACGGTTGATGAGGGGACTGGATTTAGCATTGATGGCGGCAAAGGTTATATCGTTAATACGCCAACTGCCGGGACAGTAACGTTCACCGGTACGGCGTGGGATAACCAACCTAAAGCTGCTGATGACGCACCCGCTGCGCCTGTACTTTCTACAGCGAAAAATACGTGGGCATTTGTTGTCACGAGTGCTATCCAAGGGATGGAAACGGATACGTCTTACATTCTCGTTGCCGAAAACCTCCGGACCGGTGTTATTGCCACAGAAAATGTCACGAGTGGTGTGGAACGTTCTTCTGCTGTTTGGGCTGACCTCATCAACCATAAGAGCGTCGTTGCAGCCGGCGATAAACTCGAAATCGCACTTTACGACGAACGCGGGAATATCGTCTCCGGTCCCTTCCAGCGCACCGTTTCAACCGCTGACATTCGTAACGCCTTCCTGAATCTGCAACTGAATGTTGGTGATGTGCGACCGAAGGATACCATTTTGGCGCAGAACTACCCGAACCCGTTCAACCCAGAAACATGGATTCCGTATCAGTTGAGCACATCCGCTGAAGTGTCGATCCATATTCATAATGTGGCAGGGCATCTGGTGCGTACGCTGGATTTAGGGCTGAAACCGACGGGTTCCTACATGACCCCTTCAACTGCGGCGTATTGGGATGGCAAGAACTCGGTGGGTGAGCATGTTGCGAGTGGTGTCTATTTCTATACGCTCCAGACCGCAGACTTCGCTGCAACCCGACGGATGGTTATCCTCAAGTAGGAGACACGCATATTTGGCGCGCTTTAATGAAACGCCTTGATGTCATCATCAGGGCGTTTTTTTAGCACACCGTAGGTGTCTTTTACAACCGCGCCTCACGTAAAAAGAAAAGGGGATTCAAGTGATTAAAAACACCGTATTACTCACAGCGATACTCTGTGCTTTTGTTAGCACAACATCCGCACAGAACTACTACCCTACAGATATTGGGAATACTTGGGTCTTGGAAAGCACAGACGGTGCTGAACGTATCACTTACACGCTTGAGACACCCGACGAAGAGCACAACGGTGAAGCGTTTCGCACCCTTAAACTTGTAACAGAGGTGTTAGGGACAAGTTCGGCTAATACAAACACACTCCTTGTTGAGATTGATGAGGAAGGGCTGAAACTTCATAAAGTTGTCGCAGAACTCGGTGATGTGTTCGGTGTATCGCGTATCGAATTCTCACCACCTGCTGTCTTTTTTCCACCGACACTTCAAGTTGGAGAAGTATGGGAGACGCTTGGCGAGACAGAGGTATCGCTGGTAGGCATGGTTACAGTCTCAAGTACAAACGAAGTCGTCGCCGTAGAAGATGTGGTTACACCGGTTGGCACGTTTGAGGATTGTCTGAAAATTAAGATACTTACGAAAACCACCGCTGCGTTTGGATCCAGCCGCTCTACCTCCTATCAGTGGCTCGCACCGGATATCGGTCCCGTTAAATTTGAAACAGGTCAGGATATCGTCTTTGAATTAGTCAGTTACAACCTGCTAACGTCCGAGAAACCTTATGACGTAAATGCCGATGGGGTCGTCAATATCTTGGACCTCACCTTCGTTGCGTCTCACTTTGGAAAGATAAATCCAGAGGCTGATGTGAACAGCGACGGAATTGTGAATATTCTCGATTTAGTCCTGGTTTCACAGAATTTAGGAAATTAATAGTACAGCCCATAATTATTGAAACACATCAAGTCGAAGCGATTCCCTTCTTATCCCCCTGATAAGGGGGGTTATCTTCGTAAAAGTGTTCATTTATTTTT
The DNA here is from genome assembly GCA_022394775.1 of Candidatus Poribacteria bacterium. GTDB lineage: Bacteria > Poribacteria > WGA-4E > WGA-4E > WGA-3G > WGA-3G. The sequence continues at coordinate 18,085 of JAGFCB010000107.1, read as the reverse complement.
GGATTTTACTAACTATAACCCAAGTTGCTACTAACAGATTTTACGCACTTCCGAAGGGGTTTTCGTCTTTTTCCCCACCCCAGAGGGGTGATATATCTATAGAAAATGGCGTATTTGCGCGCTCGCACTCCAGCGGAGTGCTATGTGCATAAAAGGTGGCAACTTGCGTTAACTATAAGATACCAAGATAGATTTCATGTTCGCAGTGATTGTTCACGAGCCTTTCAATGAAGATTCGGCACGAACAATCTCTAATGCGACGATTTTATCTGTCCCCAAGTTGTCGTCAGTTTATCTTCTGGTTTAACAGGACTCGCATTTAAGTCTGGGATCCCCGGACCTGTGATGCGGACGTTATCATAATGCACAACTTTGTCCTGATTACCGAGTGCTACGGTTCCACTTTTGTACAGGTTATTCTTTACGTCAATCATCTCTTTACCGTCATAGAAAACCTTGATAGTCGTCCCCTGAAAACTCAATTTGACCTTGTGCCATTTATCCACTTCTGGTTTATAAGCGGCTTCACCGTGGTTTACGAGTCCGGTATTAATGTCCCAGCCTGGATTACTGAATAGATTCATCTTTGATGAACCCGGATATAGCCAGACAACATAATGCGAACCTGTCTCAAGATTGACGCGCCCCCGGATGCCGCCCGGAAAGTTGGCGACTGCTGTGTGCCGTAAATCAACCTCTACATCATAGTCTGTCCATTTGCTTGGATCACCAACGTTTAACCCTTCGCCGGTAAAATTGAACTGAGAGATTGCCACGTTCCACGCAAGTCCCTCTGGGTCAAAGGTGACGAAAGTTTCTCCTTCCTTTATACCCCAGAAAGCCTCGCTATCTTGATTCTGAGGGGAGCGTTCCCATCCGACTGTATCGCCATCTTCAAAGTCATCGAGGATTTCGCCACTAAAGCTAACGGAACCCGATACGAGAATCAATATTGAAATAGAAATAACAATTCGGGTGAGCGAAAAATCTTTTATACTTAACATTTCTATCTCCTTTAATGCTGTGATATTCCCACGATAGAAATAAAATCGTGGGCTTCTTGCTGCCTCTCAGATGGCTATATTTAACCATCGGGTTGGATCGTTAATTCGCCTGTACCGAGTGTTGTTGTGTGCCACACACCCTCTGCATCGGTTTGCAATCGCCATGAAAATGTAAGCGGTGCATCGCCGCCGTTGTAGAAGATGACCTCTGCGCGCTTTTCTTCATTAATAAGCGGTCTCACTAAAGAGAGCAGCGTCTGTGGATGATTCTGTTGAACTTCCAAAAGTTGTGTGACTTCGCTCTGAACTTCACGTGTGCCGAGAAGTAGCGGACCATAGCACGCCGTAACCGCGCCTTGCCCCCAATTCCGTCCGTGTCCCGCTGCGACTGAACAGACCGCGCCGCCCATATCGGCATGTTCGCGTCCACCGCGCAACACACGCCGCGCCATACCCAAACGCGTCGCAGCACTTCGCAACGCACGCATCGCATAGACAGTCTCGCCCGTTACCTGATACGCAAGGGTCAACATAGCCGTTGACGGTTCCTGAATCGGTTTCACGGATCCGTCGTCCGACCATTCTCCCCAATACGCCATATCCGAACGTTTCCCGACACCCGGTTCCCGGCGACGTGTCTCTTGTGGAAAGATCAGTGCCAGCAGTTCTGGTGGTTTCTCAGGTAAATCCGCTAACGCTGCGTGGATCGCAGCGTCAAATCCGGTATCCTCGAATGTCCAACGGTAGTAACTCAACGCAGCCGCCGCGGGGTCATTAAACGGATCGCTCAACGATGCCACGAGCGGCTCTACAATCCGCTTTGCTGCCGTTTTGAATATCTCTTCTCCGGAGAGCAGATAGAGATCGCCTAACGCATAGATGGCACCAGAAGCCAACAGCACTTCAATGCCCGCAAGTGGGTCTCCCGGAATGTGGTGCGTGCTTGCAACAAGCCGATGTAAATTTTTCGCGTCGACCGCGGCTTCATCAAGCCCTTCCCCGTCAAGCGTCCAGATCAACGGCATCGGGTCAGGTGCTGCGATGAGCCGTTCCGCACGCTTGCTGCCATACCGCAATGCCCATGTTAGATAGCGTTCTTCACCCGTCACACGGGACGCTGCAATTGCGATATGGATAAATCGGAAATGTTCCGCCATCTCATAAGCATTTTTTTCGTCGTTCGCCACGTCTCGGCTACCGATATTATAACCGATAAACACGTCCCGATCATAATCATACCACGGTGGGATCTCTGGCACCCAATTCCCGATATGTTCTGCGGCATCGGTCAACAGGTTAACGGCTTCCGTATCCTCAGGTACCAGCCCGATATAACGCGGCAAAAAAAGCAGAAACGGTTCCGGTCCGTGATGTGCCTCCGCCTTCGGTTCATAGCCGTGGAGACAATCACGCTTTACCCAACCGTGGAGTGCTGCCTTCAGCACATCGAAATGTTCCAAGACAGTCGCATCGCCAGTGATGAGATAATGTGGGAACCACGCGAGCGCATAGTTCGCTTCATCTTCGCCACCATCGTTCGGACCTGGCGGATCGAGCAGCATGCTCTGTTTCAGCCAACGTCCCATCTCTTTTCTAAGTGTCGTATATTCAGTATAGCACTCGTGGATAGTGGTTTCCATTGATTCTCTCCTACAATAGCGACTTCACAAATTCGATACTCTGTTTCGCAATCGTCTGCGGATCCGGTTTGAAATCGAATACCTCTGTCGAGACATACCCCTTGTAGTCAATCTCTTTCAGTGCCTCAATAATCGGAGGATAATCTACATTACCAGAGCCGGGGAGGTAGCCGTTGTCGTCATTGGAGTGAAAATGTGCAACGTGTGGCGCGTGTTTACGGAGCTGCGTCGGCATATCTATCCCTTCTTTCGCGGTACTACACACATCCAGAATCATCTGAAAATTCGGGTGATTAACGGCATTCACCATCTCAACGGCTGTATCAGGGTGCGTGATGAAGTTCGTCTGATCGCTGGATAGCGGTTCCATACACAGCATGACATCTCTCTCGCCTGCCAGTGCGGCACTTTCTGAGAAAGTTGCCCTTGCGTATTCCCACGCCTCATCGAAACTGAGCGGATCCATCACGTTCCGTTGTTGGGGTGAACCGATGACCATCACCTCGCCACCCAAATCCGCGCATAAGTTTACCAGTGCAAGAAAATAATCGCGTGTCTCCTCACGGATCTCGGCATCCGGATGATTAACGTACAACCCGGGTGGCGAGACGAGCAGCCAGTGCAGCCCCGCAATCTCTATCTTCGCAGCTTCCGCCGCTTTACGGATACGCGCCCGCTCCGTCTGGCTGATGTCTAATACTGAATCTGCCAAGGTAAAGGGTGCGATCTCAACCGCCTCATAACCGAGTTCAGCGGCATAAGCGAATACATCTTCGATTTTCCAATCTTCAAACATCTCGTTGCATATTGCAATTTTCATTCTCTGTCCTACCTCTGTTTTTTCATGTATTGTAAAGCGTTCAATCTTTTTTGTCAATTTTTTCTCTCCGCGATTTATGACATTTTTTCATTTTCCCAAAAACCTCGTGCAAAGTGCATCCACGAATGTGTATACGATAACAGACTGCATTTTTTGTACGCAAAGGGGTTAAAAAACGGGTCTATATAAGATAGTATTGGACGCATGTTTATACGATTTGTGATGAATAGGACTTGCGCATGCTGTTCTTTTGTAGCATAGGCTGTTAGCCTGTGGCACTATACCCCTGTGTTTTCCGAAAAATCTCAGCGAACAGAAGGGACTACAGTCAAATTTGCGTAAGTCCTGATGAATATATCTCTCACTTGTAGCATAAGCTGTTAATGGAGAATAAGAAGTCGTTATTCAGAAATGGTATTAGAACGGATAGTTTTTAGGAGGAACATAAGAAATGTCAGAAAAAACAGGAGCCACGCCCATTGTCGCTGACAACGGGCACCCCATGAGCTGGGCTTTACCGGAGGGTGCGATTTCTCGGTTCGGACATGGATCTGTGATGGCGATGGCAGTATCGCCGGATGGTACATACCTCGCAGCCGCAACCAAAATTGGGTTATGGTGGTATGAACTCGCTACAATGCAACCTATTGCTCTATGGGAAAGAGAACGCGGGATGCTGGGTGCCATTACGATTTCTCTTGATGGGCGATTGGCTGCGACCGGCAACTGGGACGGTGTTATCAAAGTGTGGGATATCCAGCGGAGCACCTGCATTACAAAAATTGTGCACCCAGGGCTAAAAGAGCCAGTCCCCGGGACGACTCCAATTCGGTCTCTTGCCTTTTCACCTGATAACCAGCACCTGGCCGCAACGGGTTTCCGTTGTGAGATTGTCTACACCTGGGACCCCAGAACCGGCACACCGCTGACTACGTTCCATGAACCCGAAAGAGAAACACGCAGCTCTTCCCCCTCTCTCCCTCGACCCGTTGCTTTTTCGCCAGACAGTCGCCTGCTGGCGTGTACGGCTGCCGGGACAACAGATGGCTCCGATGTTGTTTTGGTGTGGGATGTCGTAACCGGTGAGCGCATCGCCTGTCTTACCGAACAACCGCGCTTTGTGCGTAGCCTCTGCTTTTCACCTTGTCGACAAACGCTGGCCATCGGCAGCGATAAAGGCACAGTGCAAGTATGGAATGTGAAGACTTGGGAGCAAGAGGGAGTCTATCAGAACTATGATGCCACCGCTCGCATGAGCGTCTGCTATTCACAGGAAGGCGTTCTTCATGCCACAGAAAACACTCTGGAAAGCGGCACTATCGTCGTGTGGGACGTGGAACGTCATGAAAAACGCTACACGTACGTTGAAAAGGAATGGGAAACTAAAAAAGCACTTTTTTCAAGCAGTTCGCATCTTGTCGTTGCTGGGGAAAAGGAATGGGCAATCCGGTCACCCGGAGATACCAAACCCCGCAAGTTGCCTTATTTACATATCAACGGTACTCCGAATTCCGTAGCGTTTTCACAAGATGGCAAAAAGTTGGCAGCTGGACGGTATGGAAGCACACTCTTCTGGGATATTGCCAACCCCACGCAACCACCCACTTTTTTCAAAATATCCGATGACCCACAAGCCGTTTTTGTGTCCACTTCAGAGAAAATTCGCTCGACAACATTTACGTATGATGAAAACAGTGTTAAAATAACCGCTAAAATAGGGGAAACCGACGAAAACACGACACCTATGACATTTACACTTCCTGACCCAGAAGCAGTGGTGACTGCCGCTGCACACGCCCCGCTACGACATCTCATCGCGTGCGCGGATAGCAAAGGGCGTCTGTATGTATGGGATATGAGAAGTGGTGACGTGCGCTGTGTGTTCACACACTCTCCCCCGCTGTGTTTTCACACACAAACTCCCTTAGAAGGGAAGTGGGATGATGATAGGATCAGCCGCCTTATATTCAGCCACGACGGTAAACACCTTGTAAGTATTCCGAGTTCTTCTGGCACGATGGCAAATCTATGGGACATTGATATGGGGAAAGAAATTCCGGAGTTCCGTGTCAACTGTTTTTCTACTGTCGCGTTTTCACCTTGTGGTCATAAGATTGCTTGTGGCATGGGAAACCAAATTCGATTGTGGGATGTCAATAGTTGTCGAACGCTCTGGAATCTTCCGCATGATCCATATCTGCGTGCCTTGGCGTTTTCACCTTGTGGGAAATATCTTGCTTCTGGCGTGTGGTGGAATCCAAGCGTGGAAACAGAAAAGGTGCCTATTCACTTATGGGAAGTTGCCACTGGAGAAAACATTGCGACTTTCTGGGGGCACCCGACCGATGTCCAAGATCTCGCGTTTTCACCCGACGGCACCCTCTTAGCGAGTGGCAGTTTTGACAGCACCCTCCTCCTCTGGGACCTGAAATTCGTAGTAGGTTCTTAATCCGACATTGATTTGGGTGTTGCATGAAATTCTCTGATGCAATTGCTACCGGTATGCGGCATATCCAGGAAAATAGGTTCCGTGCCGGATTATCCATCCTCGGCATCCTCATCGGCATTGCGAGCGTCCTCTGTATGATGGCTATCGGCGATGGCGCGAAACAGATCATCGCCGAGGACATCGAAAAAATCGGAGGGGCAAATCAAATCCAATTCTGGACACGCCAATCTGTTTGGAGACGCGGCCGACGATATCCAACAACGGAGCGATATACTTTGGGCGACGCTTCTGCGATTGAGGCAGAATGCTCGGAGGTCACAGGTGTCCTACCCCGGAATCGGAGAGATAGAATATTTGTCACCAGCAGCTTGGGCGGAGAATTCAGAGGTGCCGATCTGGAAGGCGTAACAGCAGACTATGCCGAACTCTTGCGGTACGAGTTGAAAGTGGGTAGATTTCTCTCCGAAAACGATATCAACAACGCCGCACAGGTCTGCGTCTTAGGCGCAAACGTTGCGGTAGAATTGTTCGGAAAAGCCTCCGCGATCGGTCAAGAGGTGAAAATTCGGAATCATTGGCGGCAAACACCGGTTAGAATGCGCGTTGTCGGTACCATGGCACCGAAAGGGAGGAACCTTAGTATTACCTGGGGGAGTTTAGATGATATGATATGCGTTCCGATAACAACGTACCAACAACGTATTACGGGCATCCGCTATGTTGAAAGGCTTATTATCTTTTTTCAAAAAGATGCAGATGCTTACGATGTGGTTAAATCCGCTCGGAAGGTGATTGGTAAAAGACACCGGGGTACCCATAACTTTGTATATTATTGGATGCCCAAACGAACTGTCAAACAACTTGAACGTGTTGAAAAAATGATAAAGATTGCCTTGGGGGGCATCGCTGGTTTCTCGTTGCTTGTCAGTGGCATCGGTATTATGAATATCTGTCTCGTCTCCGTAGGTGAGAAAACACGCGAGATAGGGTTACGCAAAGCCGTCGGCGCAAAACGACTGCACATCTTTTACCAATTCCTAACCGAATCCATCTGCCTCTGTCTCTGTGGTACCCTCCTCGGGATTGCAGGCGGTTGGCTCGCAGCACACGGCATGGCACGCCTTGCGGTGCGTATCCTGCCCATCGTGGAAAAGTGGCCCGTCGTCCTCTCTGGACAGTGGATACTCATTTCCGTCCTCTTTTCGGTGCTCATGGGCATTAGTTTCGGAGTCTATCCTGCAATACGAGCGGCACGACTTTCACCTATTGATGCACTCCGTGCCGAGAATTAAGGAGGCGTTCTTGAAAAGTTTTTATTTACTTTTAACCTGTTATCTGTTTTTTTATCTGCTTGCTTGAACATCTGCAGACACGCCAAAGTCCCGTCCGGATAGCCACGCCCCTATCGGCGTGATGGGGGATCATGGGCATAAAACTCGTGAAATCATGCTTTCTTATCGGTTCATGGCGATGGACATGCAAGGATTGCAATCTGGTACCACCGCCGTTGAAACAGCCAAGGTGCTAAAAGACTTTATGATGGCACCTACCGCTCACTTCCTGAAAAAATATGCCGCAGCTGTCCACATTATCTGAAAAGCTGATGGAATCTGCCAAAGAGGAACAAAATTTTCTTCATATCCAAAAAGGATTGGATACAGAATCAGATACTTTTTAGACTCTCTGAATCCAATTTATTTCGTTTACAAGGAGCATTTTCATGATTTTGAAAAACCGTTTATTTTTTTCTTTTTTATTGATTGCCATTCTTTTTTCATCTGTAATTTTCTCTGAAACTGCCTCAGCAGTTTGTGAATCAGAGAGAGCTACGCGCGATTCTGCTTGGAATACGCTCGAAATTAGAATAGCCGCTCATCTGGGTGCTCAAACCGCGTAACCCTGCTTCTGATTCCAAAGGTATCCACCCACGCGCGGGAGTCCCTCAAAACACTCACATCACTTGGACAACATTCAAGACTTTGGATGGACGTTATTGCCGGACACCTCTTGTTGTGGATATGCCAAGGGGTCGCCTTTTTTCTGTTTGTCCAAAGTTTTGCATCTGTCCAGTGGGCAGACGCAGGCGTTCTCACCGCCTGCTTTGCTTTCGCATGGATTATCGGATTTTTAAGTTTCCTGACACCCGGAGGATTAGGCATTCGTGAAGGGCTTTTAGGACTGTTATTGGCAAACTACATGCCAGCACCCCAAGCCGTGCTCGTTGCGTTGCTGTGTCGGGTTTGGATGTTGTCGGCGGAAATAGTTCTGGCGGGTGTTGCTTTTGCACTGGATAGGAAACAGAGAGACGTGTGAAAAAAAGCGTTGACATTTTCGCGTAAAAGCCATTATACTATTTGTATGTCAGGTTACGATGAACTTTTCAAACACATTACCAGCGAGTTCCCGCGTGCCTTGGCCGCGTTAGCGTTGAAGACCTCGGAGGTAGAAGTCGGTGAGCGTGTCAGTACAGAGCAAGCCACGGTGCGGGTGCATCGCAGTGATATGACGTTTCATATCCAGTTGCCCGATGAGGCGGCGATCCTGCATATAGAGGCACAAACCGACGACAGCCGGCATAAACCGATGCCCTTGCGGATGCTTGCGTATTCAAGTTCCCTCGTTCATCTGTATGAAAAGAACGTGTATTCAACAGTGTTGTATTTCCGCCCTCCCGCTGGGCTACGGGATCCTGGTGTATATAGTTATGGCACCCCCGAACGCGGCGGTATACAGTTTGCGTATAATGTTATCCGAGTGTATGAGTTAGAAGGCGAATCGTTTTTGGATCCTACAGCGGTTGGGTTGCTGCCGTTCACGGCTTTGATGAAGCCGCCTGCTGAGTTGGGAGCTCAGGCGTGGATTGAGAAGTGTATTGAGGCGACGCAGACGGCGGCTGTTGATAATCAAATGCGGGCAACCCTTTTATTCGCGCTCTCTGTTTTCGGGAGTCTCATCCATCCGCCGGAACTTTTTCAGGATCCGACATTGGAGGCAATCATGCAAGAATCACCTTTTTACGAACGCGTTATCCAACGCGGTATTGAACAAGGTATTGAACAAGGTATTGAACAAGGTATTGAACAAGGCGAGCTCCGCGCCAAACGCGATGCCGTTCTCAAACTTCTACAGCGACAATTTGGTCATATCCCTCGACCCTTTGTGAACCGTATTAACGCGATCCAACAACTTTCGCAGCTGGACGCGCTATTTGAGAAAGCCTTGGTCGCAAAATCGCTTGATGAGATAGATTGGGAAGATACAAACACATAAGCCGATAATCTCTATCAAAACGAACCGATGTACCGGAACAAGCGGTGAAAGGAAACCATCGCTTGTTTTTCCGCAGCCCGCCAGTGTGTTGTCTGGTGCGGTTAAGTTTCTAATTTATAGTAGGCAAACCATTCATTGCTTATCCACTACTTCAGGACTTACGCATTTTTTACATGATAACAGACGTATGACGTACTGCAGGGTTTTTGATAGGGTGTTTCTTCAGGGTTTGAAACCCCGCCTGCAGTGGGGGCTGCGTAAGTCCTATACTTGTTACGGAAAAGTACCGATCATCCCTAAGAAACACCTCTCATCGGCTTATGCCCTTCCGCACTTCCACTCTTCCAACTCCTCTCAATCCATCAACCGGGGCCCCGTCTATGATTGGAAGCGCACCTACCGATAACTGACAACTGACAACTGAATACCATTAATAACGATTTCGCCTCATTTCCAAAACGCGAGTCCTGACAACCTAAGTTCTGAATCCTAAAATGGCATAGAACTTACGCATTTTTTTATGAATCCTTGCGTAATACGCACTTTATGCAACATTTCGACTTTTACGAGCGTCATTATATTATGAAACCAATATTTTCTGTCAGGAGATATCAATGAAGGCAAATGATGCGGATCTCATTCAATTGGTCTTAGATGGCGATCAAAACGCATTTACCGCGCTCGTTAATAAATATCAGAAATCAGTGCACGCGCTCGTTTGGCGTAAAATCGGGGATTTCCATATCGCTGAGGAACTCACGCAGGATGTTTTTCTCAAGGCTTACAAGAGACTCTCAACACTGAAACGTCCAGAGCAGTTCCCCGGTTGGCTCTACGTGATTGCGACGCGGCACTGTGTTTCATGGCTCCGCAAGAAGCAGGTGCCGACAAGATCACTGGATGCCATGTCTATGGAGGAACTTGAAGAAGCCTGCTACGCGCAATATGAGGTGGTCCGCAACGAGACAGCAGCGATTGAACAACGGCGCGAACTCGTCAAACGTCTCCTGAACAAGTTGCCAGAGAGCGAACGCACCGTCGTAACGCTCTACTATCTGGCAGAGATGTCGGGGGCAGAGATTAGCCAGTTTCTCGGCGTATCGCCAAATACAGTTAGGAGTCGGCTACACCGCGCCCGACAACGCTTAGAAAAACAAGAAGCTATCATTCAAGAGGTCTTCAGTAGTTTCCAACTCTCTCCACATCTAACAGAGAATATCGCGCAGGAGGTTGCACGCATCAAACCGGCAGCCCCTTCAGTGAGCAAACCGTGGCTACCGTGGGGTATCTCTTTCGCTTCGACCTTTTTGGTTATCCTGATGATCGGGACAAGCCCGCGGGCACTATCTCGTTTCCAACAGCCTTACGATTTCGACGCGACATCGGAGATGACAATAGAACTCGTTGATACACCAACTATTCAAGTGTCAGCGCGCAAGTCCGACATACACACCCAATTCGGAATATCCGATACATTCGGTAAAAATAGGGGTGCCGGATTCCAATCAGAACCGCTACTCTTCGCAGCCGCACAAGCGGACAAGACCACCCTTCCAGTCGCTAAAGCAGAATGGGTACAGACCAAAGGCCCCGGCGGTGTTTGGAAAGCCGGGCTCTTTCTCACATCTGACCGGACCCTCTATGCGATTGCAAAAACAGGACTCTATCGTCTCACAGAAGAATCGGACGCGTGGGTGCTTGTCAGTGTTAGTGGTCCAAATCGGGAGTTCAATCCTGTCATGGCAGAACGCGAAGGCACCCTTTACCTCTTTACACCCAATGAACTCTTAGTCTCAATTGATGAGGGTAAGACATGGCATAGCCTCGGAGCACGCCCGGAAGGACGTGCGATTGCATTGGTTATCACAGATACGGCAATGTACCTCGTTCTCAGTACAGAGGTCTTTCGTTCTGAGGATGTCGGTAAGCAGTGGAAACCCATAGGAAAGGCGTTACGAACCGATAATCTACCGGAGGGAATTAACCCCAATTTCCAGATATGGGACGCGCTTGCCATTGACAACACATTGTTTGTTGGCACAAATCAGGGGCTTTTCCGATTTACTGACGATTGGAAAAACTTGCCAATACCGGTCCCACACGGCATTAGATCCTTAGCAGTTGCCGAAGATAAACTCTACGTCGGAACAATCGCAAGTCTGCAACACGGGCCTCATGCCGCGGTTTTCTATTCAACCGACCTCGGTGATTTCTGGACTGATATTACACCCAATATTCACGAGCATCCAGTCAAGCTAATAGCTGCAGTCAAGGTTGTTCCACTTGCAGATGCGCTTATGTTGGTGGGTGCCGGCGGTGTTTTACGATCTGATGACGGCGGTGAGACATGGATGAATCCTGAACGCAATAGACGCGCGACGGGCGCGTTTCCCCTCGTCATTGGCGCGTCTCCTGTCGTCGTGTTGGACGAGAACAATTTCTACGTAACCAATCCTTCAGGAATAATACGCTCAACGGATGGCGGTGCCACGTGGGATCCCTTTATGACCGGATTGGTGAACTCTTATGTCCGATATTTGGTTACGGTCCAAAACGTTCTCTACGCGCTAACGCCTATGGAGATGCTCAAGTCTGCAGATGGCGGTGAGTCGTGGGAATCCGTCGGCTTAAGTACAGACAAGAATGCTTCACTGGTAACACTAAAAGAGAAGGTCGCAATAGCCGATGATCTGCTCTATGCCAGTACCAGTGAATTGCGTGGCGTTACACTTTTTCGTCTCTCTGATGCTGGTAATGTATTTCTACCGGTTGAAGGTGTCCCAGATTTTGAAGAGGAGACCTTACACACGGAATTGTGGAAAAAACGTATGGAGGCGAGAAAGAACGATGATGTTGATAAGGCACAGAAGCCAGCGAAAGCCGATCAACACAATTTGATTGAAGGCAATGTCTTTGAAGAATGGAGAACAAATGGAACGCTTGCGGTCACCAAGGATACTGTCTTTATGGAATACAGGCATAAACTTTTCAGATGGCGACGCGGCGAAACCGCATGGCACGACACGGGTTTAGAAGATCAGGACGGGATTTCACCTATTGAGGGAAAAGGTTTCACACTCGCCGTTTCGGGTAGCACAGTCTATGCTGGGAAACGCGAAGGATAACTTTTCCTGTCGCTTGATAGCGGCGATACTTGGACTGATGTCACCGAGAGCCTCCCCTTTCCATTTGGATACTTCAAAGAGATACGTTTCGCAGGGAAAACCGTCTATGTCTCAACGGACATGGGAGTTATACGTTCACGCGATGGTGAGACTTGGGAAGTCGTTACCGATGTTGATGGCAATAGGCTGATTATGGACAGGATTGTGGTTGATGGTGTCCTTGCTTACGGTGTCTGTGATAGTGGGATCTATGCGGCGGATACCCAAACCAACGCGTGGAAACGGATCACCGCAGAGCTACCGCACACAGCAACTGCATTTGCCATTGATAGTCGGACCTTCTACATCGGCACTCAGCAAAACGGTGTGTTCCGCTTTCAACTAACTGAAAATTGACGACGGAAAACTAAATATTTCCTTGACATCCAATTGCGTGTCCATATAATAGCCATATAACACCACATTACCAACCTTGGATTTGGGGAGATAAAATATGGCGAAAGTACGGATGGCACAATACGGAACGAAGCACGGACACGCACGCGGTAAAATGCAAGCGATGCTTGTTAATCCCGATGTTGAAGTCGCAGGCGTGTTTGAACCTGATGCACAACAGCGCGAAAAACGTCAGACGGATGGCGGCGCATTTGCCGATGTCCACTGGTATGACGATGTTGAGGAGATGCTCAGCGATGATACTATCGTCGCGATTGCTTCAGAGGGAAACAACGCCGAAAGTTTGGATCAGACCGAGCAGATTGTGAACGCTGGAAAACACGTCTGGTACGACAAACCCGCAGGCGAGAACTGGGAACAGTGGCAACGCGTCATCAATACCGCGCAGGAGAAATCCTTACACGTACAGATGGGGTATATGCTCCGGTATCATTCATCGTTTAAGCAGGTTGCCGAATGGGTGCACTCCGGCTTTTTAGGCAATGTCTTTTCAGTTCGCGCCCACATGTCAACCAACATCTCTCTTGAGTCACGCACGCGTCCGAGCGAACACATCGGCGGAACCTTTTTTGATTTGGGCGGACATGTTCTCGATCAAGTCGTCTGGCTCCTCGGACGACCAGAGAAAGTCACCTCTTTCCTCCGAAACGATGGCGGTTCGCTCGAACCTTTCAAAGATAACACCCTTACCGTCTACGAATTTGAAAAGGCGATGGCATTTATCACGATTTCTGCTTTGGAACCGAGACCCGTTGCCCGTAGGTTTGAAGTCTATGGAAGTGAAGGGAGTGCTATCATCGTTGAGCCTTTTGAGCCGGGATTGAAGATCCGTCTCTGTTTGAATACGGCGAAGGATGGATATTCGGAAGGTGAACAGGTTGTTGAGATAGACGGTGAGAGCCGTCAACGCACCTATGAACTTGAGCTCGATGCGTTTTTAGCAACGATTGCAGGAGACCAACCCCCTGATCGTCCGGTGTCCCACGAATTGCTTGTGCAGGAAACACTGCTCCGCGCCACAGGCGTTATTTGACATACTCCCCCAGCTAAAGCAAGGGGGATTCTTGAACGTGTGAATCCCATGCTTTCTGGTGCGGATTGTGGGGTTCCGACTTCGGTTGAAGTCTACGAGGGCCGCTCGCAATCGCAAGTCTGACACCCTCTAAGCCAAAGGTTGATGCCCCAACCTTAAGAATATTTATCGCAGCGTTTACGTCTCTATGGTGGTGTGTTTTACAACTCGGACACCGCCATTCCCGAACGGACAAGTCTATTAGCATTTGTGGTTGTCCACAGTGGCTACACGTCTTTGTTGTTGCTTCAAATCTATCAATGTAGTCGACTTGCTTGCTGTGCTTATTGGCTTGGTGTTTCAACTTTTGGTGAAACGCATGCGGGGCAATATCAGAGACTTTGCGTCCCCAGAGGCGTTTCATACCTTCAAACGTCAGTGTTTCAAAGTAGAGCGCATCGTATTTATGAACAAAACGCTTAGATAGTTTCCAATGGTGATCCTCGCGCTGACGCTTGATTTTACGATGAACACGCGCCACCTCTTTTCGGGAACGTTCACGATTATGGCTACCTTGGACTTTTCGTGCATGTTCGCGTTGGGCAACGCATAGATCCTCCATAGAGATTTTATAGAATTCCGGAGATTCATAGAGTGTTCCGTCCGAACAAGTGAACAATGTTTTGATACCGAAGTCAAACCCTGCAGCTTTACCCGTCTTGGGTGGGACTTCGGAAACACTGTGGTCTGTTACGACGGACATATAGAAGTCTCCGAGACTATCTTCTTTGATCGTGACGGTTTTGATACGACCCAGGATCGGGCGACTCAGGTTAAAGCGATAATGTTTCTTGTGTATCCGAACCTTATTACCATAGAAACCGTAGCCAGAGGGCGACATCGTAAATGAGTACGGTTTTCGCCAGGAACGGAACTTTGGCGGACGCTTCGCCTTTTTCTTGAAGAATCGGTCATAAGCCATATCAAGACGCCGCAATATCTGACGTGCCGCCCAAGAGTCTAACTCACGCCAATGTGCGAATACTTCACAGTGAGCATTACGCAATATCGTGAACTGAGCAGACATCTCGTTATACGACATATATGGCAAGCCGAGCGCATAGCGCGTGCGTTGCCACCCAAGAAAGTAGTTCCAAATATCGTGTGCGATCCACGTCAATCGTTTCAAGTTACGATTCCGAGGCGCACGAAAAAGTTTGTAAACTGTAGAATACATGGTCTATCAAGTCTCAAGTCTTTAACCCCATTGAAGTGGGTAGGAAACCGACACGTAACCTTGCGATTACGCTGATTATGTCTGCCAACTTGATACGTCAAGTCTACAATATTTTAGACCGAAGTTCAAGTCTTTTTTCAATAGAGACTCATGGTCTAATTCACTAAAGCGAGTCTGTATCTCCCTGCTAAAGCATGGGAGTTTTAGACTCGGAGATTTTGATAAACAGGACTTACGCGTTTTCCATAATCACTGACCTATCACGCACTGCAGGCGGGGTTTAAAACCCCGCCTGCAAAGGGGAATGCATAAGTCCTACCTAAATTGGAGATAGTTAATCTTCCAATCCGCCTGCCCATTTGATGCACCCAGTGATGTGTTCATGGAACCATTTTTCATTCCAAAGCGCGTCAGGGTGACCCAGTGCGGTGTACATTACGCGTCCCTGTCCATAAGTATGGCACCAGCCGAGGGCGTAATCATGGTCTTCGCGATTGCCGCGGGAGACATCAATAGAATCGTTATCTAAACGCATCAGCACCCGCGTTTTGGAGCGATCCCACTCTTTGAAGGTATAGATTTCATCAACGACCTTGAAACTACTGCCCAACATACGGGTCGCTGGGTGGTCGGTATCCTCAACGATGACGTTCACCTCTTCGTGCCACGGGTGTCCAGCGAAGTAACCGCCGAGCATTTCGCCGTATTCGGGCCAGTCGTAGCAGGTGTCCGTTGCGTTATGGATGCCAAAGAACGCTTTTCCGTTGCGGACGAAACTCAACAACGCCTCTTTCTGAGCGTCATCAAACGGCAGATTGCCTGTCGTTGCGAACGCGACGATGTCCTGTTTTTCGAGATTTTCAGCAGTAATACGGTCACATCGGTGTGTTGTCGTGACGTTCCAACCGTTTGCTGCGCCAATTTGTTTCAGCGCAACTTCCGCATCGGGTAGGTAGCTATGTTCAAATCCAGCAGAATGTCTTAACATCAGAATATTCATAAAAACTCCTTTTAGCCTATTTGTACTTAGGACTTACGCATTCCTCTTAAAGTCCCCTTACTTAGGACTTACGTACTCCTCTTAAAGTCCCCCTGATAAGGGGAATTTAGGGGGTTTAAAACTAAAAAAACTACTATCGCGTGCTAAATTTGCGTAAGTCCTATAGACTTTAAATATACTTTAAAGTCTATAATTACCGGACGTTTTATTCCACGAGATAGGAAACTTCCTCTACAATTGTGTTGACTTATGTGCGTCTTGAACGTATTATACAAAATTATCCAAAAAAATGTTAAACTATTTTCTGGAATGCCGTAACATTTGGTGACTGAAACTGACCACCATTCTATCAATAACGCAAGTTGCCACCTTTTTATGCACATAGCACTCCGCTGGAGTGCAAGAGGTCGGATATACTGTTTCTATAGATATGTCACCCCTCTGGGGTGGGGAAAGAGGTTGAAAACTTCATTGAAACGTTCAAAATCTGTTAGTAGCAACTTGGGTTAAATAGACCACAGGAGAGCAAATATGCGATTTCTTAAAAAAGGCGACGACAAAAAACCTAAGTCCGAGTCAGGCTCAGAGACAAAGGGACACCCCGACTTAAAGGTAATCAGCGGTTCACAAATTTCTGGGAAACAACCCCAACGACAGGCACCGCCACAACCACAACAGCAGCAACCACAAAATATAACACTACCGAATATCAAATATAAAATCGCGGTCGCCAGTGGAAAAGGTGGCGTTGGAAAATCTACTGTCGCCACCAATCTCGCGATCTCCTTAGCAAATGCGGGCGGCGCGGTTGGCTTGATGGACGCTGATGCTTACGGTCCCAGTATCCCGACGATGATGGGCATCCAAGAACAACCGAAGGTCAGTCCGGAACGCAAACTTATCCCACTCGTGCGCCATAATATTAAACTCATGTCAATCGGGTTTATGGTGCCAGAAGAACAGGCGATGATCTGGCGCGGACCGATGCTACACAGTTCCATACGCCAACTCTTGAGCGATGTAGAATGGGGAGAACTCGATTATCTCATCATTGATCTCCCGCCGGGTACGGGCGATGTCGCGCTCTCTCTAACGCAGGCGATTCCGCTCACTGGCGCGCTTATTGTTACGACACCGCAAGATGTCGCGCTCGCGGATGTCCGACGCGGTGTTGCCATGTTTGAACGTCTCGGTGTCCCGATTCTCGGCATCATTGAAAATATGAGCTACTTTCTCTGTCCGCATTGCAACGAAAAGACAGAGATCTTTCGGAAAGATGGCGGTAAAAATACGAGCGAACGCTTCGGTGTCGCGTTCTTAGGACAGATCCCGCTGGATGCCGAGGTCTGCACTGCGGGCGACATCGGTGTGCCGATCGTCGCTGGACATCCAGAATCTCCCCAATCTGAAGCGTTCGGCGTGGTCGCGCAAGAATTGGAAACAGTGTTAGAGGAGAGCGGTGATGAGGATGAATTAACAATCCTCTAAATCATCAGAGTTTACGGATTGGAAACCCCTGCTTTAGCGGGGGAGGAAAATCCGCCCTCGTGTGTAAGGCCAAGGCATTTTTTTGAAAAAATATGATTTAATATATGTATCACAGTGGCAGACAGTTCAAGCGCAATCGCAAGGTTGTGTGTCTGCCAACCCACTTGAACGGGGTTAAACCTGTCAACTGTGAATCACTATGAAAAAACGAAAGTTTACACGCCGAACGTATAAATACCAGATACGCGAACATCCGAAAAATAAGCGTCTTGGCAATCTGCTTGACGACTTGTGTGATGTGCATAATCATTTCCTGAAGTTGGAAAACCGCTATTACGGTATCTATGGTAAATATGCGGGTCGGTATCGGTTGCAACCGCATTTGACGAAGTTGCTCGAACGCACGAAGAAACATTGGGCGTGGATACCCCGCGACACACTTGACGCTGTGATTATCCGTCTGGATATCGCTTGGGGACGCTTTTTTGACTTTCCCCGTGTCGGTCGTCCAAAGTTCAAACGCAAAGACCGGTATCGTTCTGCGAAGTTTCAAAGTGGGTATCTCCTTGAAGAAGGACGTGTCC
>JAGFCB010000139.1 GCA_022394775.1 Candidatus Poribacteria bacterium | reverse complement strand
TAGCACTCCGCTGGAGTGCGGTCGCTTCAGCCCGCTTTTCTATAGATATATTGCTCCGCTGGAGCAAAGAGACTTCTTGGCACCGAAGGGCGTGGTGTGTTTTTTGTAGGAGCGAGCTGGGCTCGCGAGTGTTTTCGACATAAGTCAGGCATCGCGAGCGACAAGAAATCGCCAAGCAAAAACACTCGCTCCTACAGGGAGGGGTCGCTTTGACAAAATGTTTACACACCCTGTCGACTGAGGGGCGGTTGATGCTCAATGAGGTTCAAGAAGATGCCAACGAACCCAACGCAACCCACTCATCAGCGATGACTGGGAAGCTAATAAACATCAGCATCCCAGTTATCATAAGGTCATTTGATACTATTTGCGTATCAACATCTTCCGTGTCGCCGTGAATTCACCAGCGGTGAGCGTATAAAAATAGACACCACTTGCCACAGGTTCACCGAGTTGATTTCTGCCGTCCCAGTATACTGCCCGGCTACGGTTCTGGTAGATCCCAGCAGGGTGATGTCCTAACGTTAATGTTCGTACCAACTTCCCTGCCACCGAATGGATGGACACCGTAACATCTGCAGGTTCTGCCAACTGATATGGGATCCATGTCTCTGGGTTGAATGGATTTGGATAATTCGGTAAGAGTGTCGTCTCTTTCGGAGTCAATGCTGTGAGAAGTTGCTCCAATATCACAACTCCACGCTGAAAGTCCGGATCCGTCAGGTTAATCTGTTTTGCTTCCTGCAGCCATCGGTGTACTTCTGCGCGCGTAAGAGCAATCTCTGGCTCACGACTCCATACTGCTGGTGCCGCTGTGTCGTTCACCAGTGCCCCGGCGACTTTGACGAGATCTTCAATGTTTACGACATCGTCACCGTTGACATCTGCGACATTCTCCCCTGTTTCCCCAAAGTTAGAGGCGACAAGCACCAAATCTTGGATATTCACGACACCATCTGCATTTACATCTTCTTCTGCTTGGGCTGGTGGACGCGTTGCAGGGTCAACTTCAACTGATAAAGGTGTGACGCTCCATAAGAAAACAATGCCATCTCCACTCCCACTGGCAAGCATGCTACCATTTGGACTTAACGAAATACCTGCGATATTGTTTCTATGCGCCGAGGGTATTGGTGTTTCTTGTGTTTCCAAGTGTTCCCCCGTGAGTGCATCCCAGAAGCGGAGGGTTCCATCCGGACTTCCACTGGTAAGTGCTCTACCATCAAAACTGAAGGAAAGACTCGATACAGTCCGCGTATGTCCGACGAGTGTTTTCAGATGCTGCCCTGTGGCAACATTCCATAAACGGATTGTGGTGTCACTACTGCCACTTACAAGTATAGATCCATCTGAACTGAAAGCAACGCTAGCAACATCGCCCCCATGTCCTGTGAACGTTTGCTTCTGGAGACCTGTGGCAACATCCCATAAACGGATCGAGGTGTCACCACTTCCACTCACAAGTGTCCTACCGTCTGGACTGAAGGCAATACTGCTATTGCGTCCTCCCGCAAGCGTTTGCTTGCGAATACCTGTCGCAACATCCCACAGATAAATATTACCCTTAGTAGCACCAGCAAGTGTTCCACCGTCTGGACTGAAGACAACCGTACGAATATCCCCACCATGCTCTGTAAGAATTTTCTGAATCTGTCCTGTGGTGACATCCCAGACACGGACCGTGTCGTCCTGACTCCCACTTGCAAGCGTTACACCATCTGGACTGAAGACGATGCTATTGACACTCTCAGTATGTCCGGTAAGCGTTTGCTTCTGGACACCCGTGGCAATATCCCATAGGAGAATATCTCTACCAAGCTCAGTTGCGATTATTGTATTATCTGGACTAAACGCGATGTCATCAATACCCGCCGCAGACTCTCTGAGTATTTCCAGACGTTCTCCTGTTGCTACATCCCAAAAATAGATCGCATTGTCATTACTCCCACTCATAAGTGTGGAACCATCTGGACTCAAAGCGATACTATAGATGGATGCACTATGCCCGGTGAGAACTTCCTTCTGGAGACCTGTGGCAACATCCCATAAACGGATCGTCTTGTCTTCGCTACCACTCAATAATGTAGAACCATCCGGAGTGAAAACGACACTATTGACATCACCTCTATGATCAGTGAGAATGTTCTTAATCTGCCCTGTGGCAGCATCCCACAAACGAATGGTATTATCCGGACTTCCACTTGCGATTATTTGACCATTCGGACTAAAGGCAACGCTACCGCTCCAATCTCTATGCCCTTTAAGCCATAGAGATTGGTCAGTTAATATGTTCCATAAAAAGATGTTGGTATCATAACAACCTACGAGCATCTGGCCATCCGGACTAAAGGCAGAGCACACGCGTCCACCTGAGCCTACCTGCCATCGTTTCAGGTGGCCTCCTGTAGACGCATCCCACAGCTCTTTTCCAATAGCAAGTGTCTGGCTGTCTGGACTGAAGGTGATATGTGACGAAGTGGCATTGATTGTTTGCTTGTGTTTTTTTGTGGCAAGATCCCATAAGCGAGTCTCATTCCCACCACTACCGGCAAGTGTCTTGCCATCCGGGCTAAAAGCGAATGCCCTAATCTCAGATATCCCATCCATTGTGAACAGCGCGACCTCTTGATAGGTTTTCGTATTATATATCCAAATACCTGTTTTCCAGCCGATTGCAAACTGCGTGCCATCGGGTGAGAAGGCTATGGTTCCAGTGGCGGGACCTTTACCGAAACGCGCAATGGCCCCCTCGGGTAAACCCCATCGCGTGGGGTTTTGGGCAAAAGCGTTTGGTAGATAAAAAGTTGAAACGAGAAACAGAATCAAATAAATGGAAAGGTTTTTGTTTTTCAAGTGCATTAGCCTCCTTATACCAAATCTGAAAAAATAAAGTTGCATTGAGGTTACGTTTTTCTACAGAGATACTGAAGAAATCCGCAGAAACACCCAAGCAAATAAACCCTACGGGATTCAAGAGGTTTTTTGAAGTTTTCGAGGTTTCTGTGTAAAACTCGGTTCGGTTAGGAAACCGAACCTACCGGACTCGGTCTGTGACGGTTGTTTTTCTTAAACTGACACTTATGGTGTGCGTTTATCATCCCCAGACATACTCTTTTTCAGGAGCTTGCTAAGCCTCAGGAATTTCGACCGGCAGATCCAGCCGGTCACCCCACTCTTTCCACGAACCTATGTAATTGCTGACTTTTGGGTATCCCAACAGCCGCAACACCAAATAGGATTGGGAAGAGCGGTATCCGCCCTGTCAGTAGCACATTATCTGCTTATTTGGTGTAACACCGACGGTTTCGTACATCCGTTGGAGTTCGTCAGCAGATTTAAAAGCGCCTGCTTCGTCGAGGTTATTAAGCCACTCGATGTGGATTGAACCCGGAATCGCTCCTGGGCGTTCTGCGCGAGCCACCCTCCCGTAGTGTTCATCATCTGTGCGCGTATCTAAAGCGATGAAATCCTCTCGGTTTAAGAGGGCACGGATTACATCGGCATCCATGTGAGTGTCAGGTTTCTCATTTATCGGAAAAGGTGGCACCTCCGGCGGTTCAGTCCCGTTGGTGCTAATCGGTCCATCAGCGGCTAACCACGCTTTGAAACCGCCATCCAAGAGTCGCGTTTCAGGGTGCCCCAAGTACTCGCAAAACCACAGTCCGCGCGAAGCGCGCGTTCCCGATATATCTTCGTACCATACGATTGGCTTCGCGGGATCAAGCCCGCGTTGCTGAAATAGATACGCGATCATCCACATAAAGGCATCAAACGTCTCTTCACGGGTATCTATGAGACTTAAACCGAACAGATCTAAATGCAGTGCACCGGGAATATGTCCCCGAATATATTCATAAGTCGGTCGCGTATCCACGATGCATAGTGTATTGTCATCGAGTGTGCCTTTCAATTCTTCGGCAGAGATGACCAGTTGTGGATTTTCATAGCCTTTATAGGCTGCCATTATGAACTCCTTAGTATACTGCAGGCGGGGTTTGAAACCCCGCCTGCAAAAATGTTATTTTCTATACGGCTTTCGCCTTCTTTTTCACGACTTTTATTGTTTTCCATTTGCCGGTGTGATACCAAGCCCACATCACGACACCTTGTACGATATTTGAGAGTGCGATACCTAACCAGACACCGTTCAGCCCGATGAAATATGAAAGTAAAATCACAAGTCCTAAGCCGACGACCAGTTGTGAGACGAGTGTAATCATCATCGGAGAGAACGTGTCCCCTGCACCATTGAGCGCTTTTCCTAATACCAGCGAGAAGGCGATGAACCCGAAGGTTGGAGACAGAAACCGCAGGTAGACAGTTCCGATTTCAATGACGTTTGCATCTGGGCTGAAAATCCGAATAAATGTCTGCGGGAAGATGAGGAAAATTGCCCCGATCGCTGCCATAATTGCAGCACCTAAGATATTCGCAATACGTGTTGATTGTTCAGCGCGCGCGATTTGATTTGCTCCCAAATTCTGTCCTACTAACGGTGCAACCGAATTCGCAATGCCAAAACCGGGGTTCATTACCAGAATCCGGAGGCGCATGCAAATTGTATATGCTGCGACAACAGTTTTGCCATAGGGTCCGATTACCCACAAGAAGCCGAGCCGCGAGAAATGTCGCCAAAATCCCTGCATCGAGCTGTAAATACCGAGCCTTAGAATGTCAATCATCTCTACGAGATCTGCTTGAAACTGAACGTTTCGCAACGATACAGGTGCTCGCCCGCTCCAACACAGATAAAGTAGGACAACCACACCAGCCCCACGTCCGATAAGCGTCGCATACGCAGAACCTGCTACACCGAGTTTTGGGAATCCCCATAAACCAAAAATCAATAAAGGATCAAGCGCGATGTTGATAATGGTCGAAAAAACCAACACTATCATTGGCGTGACCGCATCACCGCCAGCCCGGAAGATAGATCCAAGTGCCATTGACAGAAACATTGTGCTGATCCCGACGAGGATGATGTGCATATAGGTTGTGCCGAGACGTAGTACCTCTGGATCAACCATTCTCACAGCAAGCAACCCATATTCCGCCAAGGGGTAACCGATAAGTGTAACACCAATGGAGAAGAAAATAGCCAATAGAATCGCCTGCATCGCGATATGCTCGGCTTGTGCGCGGTTTCTTGCTCCTAAGTACTGTGCCACCATAATCCCGGCACCTGTTGAGATACCAAGCGAGAACACTCCAATTAACCGGAGCAAATTCCCACTCACCCCCACAGCTGCTATCGCACCCGGACCGAGTCTTCCAACGAAGATCATATCAATGATATTGAATGCGTCTTGAAGGATGTAGCTGAATATTATCGGTCCTGCGAGTCGTAGGAGATGCCTCGGAAGGCTTCCTTGCGTCAAATCGCCCCGTGCTTTTTTCATATTTTCGGTTGTGATACTTACGTGTTACTGTTTGATCCTTCTTGGTAAATCTCCCTATCGAATTGAAATTTGACAAGGACTTCGGAGGCACTTATAGGACTGGCGTGAATTTCCTCTATATTAACCTAAGTTGCCACTTACTTACTCACATAGCACTCCGCTGGAGTGCAAGAGGTTGAACACACGATTTTCTATAGATATACCACCCCTCTGGGGTGAAGAAAGGTGCCGAAAAGGGTTCTTCAAATAGGCAAATCCATTAGTAGCAACTTGAGTTATATTAGCAAAGCACTGATTGGATGTCAACATAAAAAATACAGGCATCCAGGGTCATTCAATTTTCAAATTGTCTGAATGCAGGTCGCATTTGGGCGAGTACGCCGCAAATCGCGGATTATCGCGGAGGACGCGGAGGACGCGGATTTTCGTGTTTCGGGATACCAAAATCATAAGGTAATTTAGCTGTTTTCCAGAGAATTGAATGGCCCTGTACAGGCATCTGAGTGATTTGGCTTATTGAAATGCGTCCAGTCAACGCCATACCCAATAGGAATAATTTCTTCATCATGAGGACCTCTTTTGCTTAATATTCAATTTTTCTTTGACAGTATCACTGAAAAATTGTTATAATGCTTTGTGTATATTTTATATTTCTGCGGGAGGTAGACATGATGAAGGGCAAGGCTTACTGTCCGCAGATTCGAGTGGAAATGGTCATGATGGTGAAATCTCTAATCCTGAGTGGACTGATGGAAAATTTGGGAAGGTACTTCCAAAGCGCGCCTATTCTTTTCGTGCCTGCCAAGGTGCGTCCGATTATCAAAAATTTCACACCAAATCGCGGAGAGAAAAATGTTTTGGGATGAAATCAAAAGACACTACGATGCAGGTTCTGCCCACCAATTTTTGCTCCATTTTAATGTAAATGATCTACTATATGATGATGTTTATGGCTATCTGCCTGCTACAGATTATCTCATGGAGCAACTCAATGTATTGGGCTGCAACCTCGTCCTCGGATATAATACATCACAAGGAATTCGACTCCCTAATGTTGGACAGTGGCGGAACAGACAGCGGATGTTAAAACTTATTCCGCAAGAAGGGAAAGGAGCCGAAGAAGCAGAAAAGAAGCGTCGAAGAATTAATTCTACCGTAGTATTTGATAAGGTTCATGAAGATCCATTCGTTAGAATAGACCCTTCACCGTCTGAGGACTTACGGAAAAGGTTAAATAATCTTTTACATCAAAATAGAACGAAAATCGGATTGGTGATTGATTTTCTGGAGCATCTCGCCCCGAATGATCCATCGTTGAGCAACGTTGCCAAAGATGAATCACAGCTCTTGTTCAATCAGATCCAAAATTGGGCATCCGATCTGAATATCCGCAGACATAAGCATATTGTTCTACTTGTTACTCAAAATACGTTTGACATACACCCGAATTTCACCGTGAATTCAGAGATTCCAATGATAGAAATTCCGTTTCCAGACTACGCGGAACGCTTGAAGTTTTTTGAACATCTACACAACGTTTCGGATGATTCATCGCAGATGCGTAAAACGCTTGGAAATAATCAAGAGAGAGAGGCATTGGCACGGGAAACGGTAGGACTGAATTTGTTCGGTATCCACGATATTGTGCAACAGGCAGAATCCGCTGAACAGAAAGCGGGTGGTGAACCACTGGTGAGATATCGGCGTGAGAGTATCAAGACTTTCAGCCACGGTGTCCTTCAACTCGGTGAAACGCAGAGAGGACCCGCTGGTGATGGTTGGTATGTGATGCGGACAATTCGGGATATCGCGGATGGTATGAGAAACCGGGATCTGCGACGCGTGCCGCGCGGCATGCTCCTCCTCGGTCCCCCTGGCACCAGCAAGGAATACGCCGCAAGGGTACTCGCGGGTGAGGCGAATATGACGCTTGTCCAACTCCGCTACGCCAATCAGGTGGGTGAAGTCACAATAAATATCAATCAAAATGGGAATACTTATGAACGGAACCTGAATGCGGGACTCAATTTTATCCGCGGCATTGCGCCAACGGTCGTTTTTATGGATGGCATTGAGCAGGCATCGCCGCACACTACAATGAATCCGGAGGATCACGAACGAGTGTTTCCGCCTGCCCTCGTGAATGCTATGAACGACATGTCGTTACACGGTAGAGTGATATGGGTGGGGGCATCGCAACGCCCCGACTTAATGCCGCCAATCTTTAGACGGTACGGCATTTTCGATACCAAATTGATTATGCTACCCCCTACAGGCGGTGGTCGCATGGAAATTTTAAGAATATTCTGTCAAGGACAGACATCAGGTAACATCAATTTCCAGTCTCTTGTTGGAGGTCCTGAAACAGATGGTTTGACTTGGCGGGATATCTTCTTGATTGTTCAACGTGCACATAATATTGCGAGACGCAGTGGTCGCGATACCTTCACAGAAGGTGAACTTCGTCAAACCGTAAACGACTTCGTGCCAGATTACTCACGGGAGATGCAAATCTTTATGGGATTATTGGCATTGCGTGAAGCGAATTCCCGTGTAATGGTGCCAGATGGGTTGTTACCGGAATACCAAGAATTTGTAGATGATAATCGGATTGATAAGACCGGAATTAACAGACGCTTGATGGAACTCAGCGATCAACTCGGCTTAGATGCTTGATATATTGACTCGAGATCGTTAGTGGATAATAAACTAATTTTTTCTTGACGGATATTTCCTCTTTTGTTATAGTTTCTATAGACATATCACCCCTACGGGGTGAAGAAAGTCCTGAAAAACCTTGTTGAAATACGCAGAAATACCCAAGCAAAACACCAACACCTATTAGTAGCAACTTAGGTTATTTGAAGGAGGGTATCTGAGTTATGAAAAGGTGTGGAGGCACTTGATGTTGAGGCTACTGGAAAACTTTCAACGACTTGGGGCCGCCTGAAGGCAGGCATATAGTAGCATCTGTAACTGAACATTAAATTTTTGTAGGCGAGGGAGGCACCCCCTTTAAAAGCGTAAGGGACGGGCTTCGACCTCGCCTATTTTCAGAGGGCGCGCTTTCCGATCGCGCCCTACTAATTACGGAAAAAAATGTCTAAGATTTCAAAAACAATTTCATGTAGAAATTGCGAAACTCAGATTCCGGCAGAGACATTCGCCGAAACCCTGAAAGTTTGCCCGCACTGCGATTACCATCATTATATGAGTGCTTACGAGCGACTCGACCTGATTGTAGATGCAGATAGTTTTGAGGAATACGACGCGAATCTCTATTCTATCGATTCGTTGGAATTCCCGGAATATCCGCAGAAGTTGGAGCGGGATGTCGCGAAGACGGGACTCAAATCCGAGATGCTCTCAGGTATAGCCGAAATTGGTGGTTACCCTGCTGCTATCGCGATTGGTGATGTTGGGTTTATAGGTGGAACTTGCGGTTCTGTCATTGGCGAAAAAGTCACCCGATGTATCGAACGCGCGCTTGAAAACAAATTGCCGTTAGTGGTTGTTTCTGTGAGTGGTGGTATGCGGATGCAGGAGGGCACACTTGCTTTGATGCAGATGGCAAAAACTGCTGCTGCTTGTGCTGAATATGCGAAAGCCGGAATCTTTTATATCTCTGTCGTCACGGATCCGACGTTTGGCGGTGCCACTGCAAGTTATACGTCGCTCGGCGATGTAATTATCGCTGAACCCGGTGCCCGGATCGGCTTCGCGGGGCCGTTAGCTGTTGCGAGTCTTCGTGAAGAGCTGCCTGAGAATTTTCAAAAGGCAGAGTCTTTATTAGAACATGGATTCATTGACGCTATCGTTCACCGCTCCGATATGCGACAGATGCTTACCGACCTAATCGATTTCGCGTCTTAAGTTGAGTGAGACGATTTTCCCTGATGCAGACAAAAAATAAAATTAGTGCCTTAATGTGACATAGATATGCTAACAAATAGCGTATGAAACCGTTATCAGCATAAGTCGTTAATAAAGGTGTATAGTTATTGCATAATCGCGCGCTGTTGGAAAAGTTCGCGTCAACGTAAACGGTCTTATACACTTTGTTTTTCTTATCTTTGGCGAATGCTGATATTAAACCGTAACCGATGCACTTGTAATCAAATATAAAATATAGGAATAAAACATGCCAAAGTCACTCGTCGTTGTTGAATCGCCGGCGAAAGCGAGAACTATCAAAAAAATTTTAGGTAAGGATTATATTGTTGAATCCTCTGTTGGACATATCCGAGATTTGCCGAGGAAAGAACTCGGGGTTGATATCGAAAATGCCTTTACGCCGAAATATGTCCTTATTCATGGGAAAGGCAAAGTCGTAAGATCCCTTCAAACCGAGGCGCGTAAAGTCGATAATATCTATCTGGCTGCAGATCCCGATCGCGAGGGTGAAGCCATCTGTTGGCATCTCGCTGAAGAACTGAAGAAAGCAAAGAAACCTATCTACCGGATAACCTACAACGAAGTTACCAAAAGTGCTATTTTAGATGCCATCCAAAAACCGGGTGAAATCAATATGGCGCTTGTTGATGCCCAACAAGCGCGACGCGTTTTGGACCGACTCGTGGGATACCAGATTAGCCCTATCTTATGGCGTAGCGTCAAACCCGGGTTGAGTGCGGGAAGAGTCCAGTCGGTTGCGGTCCGGCTTATTTGTGAACGGGAGGCAGAGATTGATGCCTTTAAACCCGAAGAGTATTGGACACTCACCGCAACGCTGACACCTGCTGAGATTGAACACCCTTTTCTCGCAAAGTTACATAAGATCGGTAGCAAGAAAGGTGAAATTAATAACTACGGGTTCCGTATAGATGAGGCACGGGCAAAAGAACTCGCTGCAGATGCAAAGACACACGACTATATTGTCGAAAAGGTCCAAAAACGCGAGCGGAAGCAGAGACCCGTCCCACCTTTTATCACAAGTACTTTGCAACAGGAAGCCTCGCGAAAACTTCGATTTACTGCAAAAAAGACCATGCTTGTTGCGCAGCAACTTTATGAAGGCTTAGAAATCGGGAGTGAGGGTTCTGTAGGGCTTATCACCTATATGCGTACGGATTCGACCCGTGTTGCCCAAGAGGCACTTCAGGCGGCGCGCAGTTACATCGAAAGGACTTATGGTCCGGATTATCTACCCGGTAGTGCTGTTAATTATCGTAGTAAGAAAGGGGCACAGGACGCGCACGAGGCAATCCGACCAACAGTTCCGTTACGAACACCGGCAGACTTAAAATCTTATCTGGACAATGATCAGCACCGCCTCTATGAGCTCATTTGGATGCGGTTTATGGCGAGTCAAATGAATCCTGCTATTTTTGATGCAACAACAATTGACATCAAAGCCGGTACCTATCTGTTCCGTGCGACCGGTTCGGTTATCAAATTTGATGGATTCCGGCGTATTTACATGGAAGGTAAAGACGATACCGCTGTTGATGAAAACGATTCAGATGAAGAGAACTTTAATTTGCCTGCTGTTAAAGAAGGGGACGCGCTCGATCTGCGCAAATTACAACCGAAGCAGCATTTTACACAACCGCCGCCACGTTACAACGAAGCGACGCTCGTCAAAATGCTGGAAGCGAAAGAGATCGGACGCCCCAGCACTTATGCCTCTATTCTCTCAACGATTCAGGATCGCGGGTATGTGACCAGAGAGCGCGGGCGGCTCTTGCCTACAGATGTCGGTAAACTTGTCAATCATCTGCTGATTCACGGGTTTCCGAATATCGTTGATGTTGAATTTACCGCAAAAATGGAAGAGCAGCTGGATACCATCGCCGATGGCAAAGTTGAGTGGGACCAAACTTTAGGGCAGTTTTATCCATCCTTTCAAGTCGCGCTTAAAGAAGCACCTGATAAGATGTACGAAGCCCGAAAAGCGATGGAAGAGGAATCAGACGAGAAATGTGAAAAATGCGGCGGTAATATGATTGTGAAATGGGGTAGGTATGGACGGTTCCTCGGATGTGCGAATTACCCTGAGTGCCAGAGTATCAAGGCCTTGAATGCCGATGATACGCCGACTGAGGCGCCGGAGCCGACTGACACTGCCTGTGATAAGTGCGGTGAACCGATGGTTATCAAAGTCAGCCGCGCTGGTGCGAAATTTTTGTCGTGTAGCGGGTACCCGAAATGCAAAAATGCGAAACCGGTTCCAATGGGTATTGATTGTCCGGAAGCTGATTGTGATGGTTACCTCGGAGAGCGTCGCAGTCGCCGCGGGAAAATCTTTTATGGGTGCAGTAACTATCCGAAATGCGAATTCTCGACATGGGATAAGCCTGTGCCAGAACCTTGCCCAAAATGCAACGCTCCGTTTCTCGTTGAGAAAACTAAAAAGGCAAAGGACAGCGAGACAGCAACTGTGTCGCTGAGTTGTCACAACTCGGATTGTGACTATATAAAGGAATAGTTAACAGTTTTCAGTTAACAGTTTTCAGTTAAAGAGGGGTGTGATAATCCCGAAAATCTCTTACTGACAACTCTCACTGCGAGGCAGACTGAAAGATTTTTCGGAGAAAAATCGTACCGAAAACTATTCCTCTGACAACTATAAAAAAATGATACAGGTACATCAGGTCAGTTTCAGTTATAATGAACTTAGCGTCCTTGAGAAGGTGAGTTTTCGTGTGGAGCGCGGTGAATTCGTGTTTCTTGTGGGGCCGAGTGGTGCTGGGAAAACAACGCTGTTGCGTTTGTTATACGCTGATCTGATACCAATTGCTGG